>NZ_BAAHSI010000018.1:0-11444 GCF_054601575.1 Faecalimonas canis
GATTCCCGTAGGAGTCATTCAGACCACAAGAAACATCTTGTGGTTTAAGCAATTCAATATGGCGCCATAGCCAAGTGGTAAGGCAAAGGTCTGCAACACCTCTATCACCAGTTCAAATCTGGTTGGCGCCTTTTTAACATCGCAAGTACTTGCGATGTTTTTTATGTATAAATTTTCTGAAAATTCACATTTTAATATAGAATAGAGGATAATCATGATTATTATAAAAGAAGCGATAAAAAAGGACATGAGTCCTTTTTTTGATTAAAATAATCATATATAATTAAACCATATTAACTCGGAAACAGTATAGAAAGGAAGAAAAGCAGTGGGTAGACAAAGAGTATTTTTAATTGTACTGGATAGTTTTGGAATTGGAAATGCACCTGATGCGGTAAGTTTTGGTGATGAAGGTGCGAACACATTACACACGATTACACAATCTTCGGAATATCATACACCTAATATGAATAGATTGGGACTTTCATGTATTGATGGAGTTGACTATTTGGAGAATACGGAAACAGTTTTTGGGGCTTATGGCAGACTTCAAGAGGCTTCAAAAGGAAAAGATACGACAATAGGTCACTGGGAAATAGCAGGAATTATTTCACCGCAGGCACTTCCGACATATCCGAATGGTTTTCCGAAAGAATTGTTGGATGAATTTTCCAAGAAAACGGGAAGAGGAGTACTTTGTAATCTTCCATATTCCGGAACGGATGTTATCCGTGATTACGGTGAAGAGCATATTCGTACGGGCAAGTTAATTGTTTATACATCGGCGGATAGTGTTTTTCAGATAGCGGCACATGAAGATGTTGTTCCGGTGGAGGAATTGTATCGTTATTGTGAAATTGCTAGAGAACTTCTTACAGGAGAACATGGAGTGGGAAGAGTTATCGCAAGACCGTTTACAGATGCAGCACCAAATTTTAGAAGAACATCAAACAGACATGATTTTTCATTGCTTCCACCAAAGGACACAATGTTAGATATTTTGCAGAGAGAAGGATATGACACATATGGGGTGGGTAAGATTTACGATATTTTCGCAGGAAAAGGTATCGAGCATACCCAAAGAATTAAAGATAATGTAGACGGTATGGAGAAGACTATCGCATTGCAGGATGAAGATTTTAATGGATTGTGTTTTGTAAATCTGGTTGATTTTGATATGTTGTATGGTCATAGAAATGACATTGAAGGATATGCGAAAGCAGCAACAACATTTGATGAACAACTGGGAACATTTATGGACAGAATGCAACCGGAAGATGTTTTGATGATTACTGCTGACCACGGATGTGATCCTGGATTTAAGGGGACAGATCATTCAAGAGAATGTGTACCGTTTTTGGTGTATGGACAGTCTGTTAAAGAGGGAGTAAATTTAGGGACTCGCAAAACATTTGCCGATATTTCAGCGACAATTCTTGATATGTTTGGACTAGAAATTACAACAGACGGAACAAGTTTTAAAGATGAGATATGTAAGTAGAGGTGTGTGCATATATGACGAATAGGGAATTGTTGGAAGAAGCAAAGAAAGCGCGTCTTAAATCATATGCTCCATATTCTAAGTTTCAAGTTGGAGCGGCGTTATTGACGAAAGATGGAAAAATTTATCATGGCTGCAATATTGAAAACGCTTCCTATACTCCTACAAACTGTGCTGAGCGTACTGCATTTTTTAAAGCGGTTTCGGAGGGCGATAGGGAATTTGAAAAAATTGCCATTGTCGGAGGTAAAGAAGGAACGGAGGCAGACGATTTGTGTGCACCTTGTGGTGTTTGTAGGCAGGTCATGATGGAATTTTGTAATCCGGAGGAATTTCAGATTATTCTTGCAGACGGGAAAGACAATATGAAAGTGATGAGTTTAAAAAAGATGTTACCATACGGTTTTTGTCCGTCGGATTTGGAATAAAGTAAAGAGAAGGAGGAAAAAACGTGGAATATGTAATTGAAATGAACCATATTACGAAGCAGTTTGGAGAGTTTAAAGCGAACGATGACATCACACTGCGAGTAAGGAAGGGCGAAATCCACGCTTTGTTGGGAGAAAACGGGGCAGGAAAATCTACATTAATGAGTGTATTATTTGGATTATACCAGCCTGAACAGGGACAGATTAAAATTAACGGCAAAGAGGTGAAAATCAATAACCCAAATGATGCGAATGCATTAGGAATAGGTATGGTTCACCAGCATTTTAAATTGGTGCATAACTTTACTGTTTTGGAAAGTATTGTACTTGGACGCGAAACAACAAAGGGCGGTGTATTGAAAATGGAGAATGCCCGCAAAAAAGTTATGGAATTGAGTGAACGCTACAAATTTAAAATCGATCCGGATGCGTATATTTCAGATATTACTGTAGGTATGCAGCAGAGGGTTGAGATTTTGAAAATGTTGTATTGTGACAATGATATTTTGATTTTCGATGAACCTACGGCTGTATTGACACCACAGGAAATTCATGAGTTGATGAAGGTTATGAAACAACTTGTAGAAGAAGGAAAGTCTATTATTTTCATTACACATAAGTTGAATGAGATTAAAGAAGTTGCAGACCGATGCAGTGTTTTACGAAAAGGTAAATATATTGGTACAATTGAGGTTGCCGATACATCTAAAGAAGAAATGTCAGAGATGATGGTAGGAAGAAAAGTCAATTTTATTATTGACAAGAAAGAGTCCGATCCGGGAGAGGCAATCTTAGAAGTGAAAAATATGACAATCAAGGCAAAACACGGAAAAGATGCGGTAAAAGACGTATCATTTACGGTGAGAAAAGGTGAGATTGTTACAATAGCAGGTATTGACGGAAATGGTCAATCAGAACTGGTATATGGAATTACAGGTATGATGCCGATAGATGAGGGACAGGTATTCTTGAAGGGGAAAGATATTACCCATGAAAGTATCAGAAAGAAATGCCTTGACGGAATGGCACATATTCCGGAAGACAGACATAAAGATGGTTTAGTTTTAGATTATAATCTTCAGGAAAATTTAGTGTTACAGACATATTTTACAGAGCGTTTTCAGAAACACGGCTTCTTGAAATTTGACGCAATTCGAAAATATGCGGAAGAATTGATTAAAAAGTTTGATATTCGTTCGGGACAGGGAGCGGACAGTATTGTTCGAGGAATGTCCGGTGGTAATCAGCAGAAAGCGATTATTGCGAGAGAGTTGGACAGAAATCCGGAAATTGTCCTTGCAGTACAGCCAGTTCGAGGATTGGATGTTGGGGCGATTGAATACATTCACAGACAGTTAATTGCTCAGAGAGATGCGGGAAAGGCAGTTTTACTTGTATCTTTAGAGTTGGACGAAGTAATGAATGTCAGCGACAGAATTTTAGTTATGTACGAAGGTGAAATTGTTGCAGATGTAAATCCGAAAGAGGTTACAACAGAAGAACTGGGATTATACATGGCAGGAGCGAAAAGGAGTGTGAATCATGGAATATAAGAAAAAAGGTCTTTTTCAGAGAGAGGGTATGATTAGTTTCAGTTCCTCAATTCTTGCAATTATTTGTGGGCTGCTTTTTGGACTTGTTATTTTGTTTGCAAGTAATCCGAGTCAGGCTTCAGGCGGATTTATGATGATTTTGCAGGGTGGTTTTACAGATGGAATGCAGGGAATCGGTCAGATGTTTTATTATGCTACACCGATTATTATGACAGGGTTGTCTGTAGGATTTGCTTTCCAGACAGGACTTTTCAATATAGGAGCGGCAGGACAGTTTACGATTGGTGCATTTGTTGCAGTTTTAATCGGAGTTAAATGTACATTTTTACCGGCAGGAATTCATTGCCTTGTTGCCATTGCAGGAGCTGCCTTGGCAGGAGCATTATGGGGAATGATACCGGGTATTTTAAAAGCATTCCGTAATGTAAACGAAGTTATTTCTTCTATTATGATGAACTATATCGGAATGTATCTTGTAAACCTTTTAATTCAGAAATTGATTTATGACCATGTTAAAAATCAGTCTATGGCAGTGGCAGATACGGCAAATCTCCCAAAAGCAGGATTAGATAAAATTTTCCCGAACACAGACATTAATGTGGGAATTATCATTGTTATTGTATTTGTTATTTTGGTTTACATTATTTTGAACCGCACAACATTCGGATATGAATTAAAAGCCTGTGGAAAGAACCCGAACGCAAGTAAATATGCGGGTATCAATGCAAAAAGGAATGTTGTTCTTTCTATGGTAATTTCAGGCGCTTTGGCAGGTATTGGTGGAGCATTATTATATCTCGCAAATTCAGGAAAATATTTGCAGGTGTTGGATATTATTGCTCCTGAAGGTTTTTCAGGAATTTCCGTAGCCTTACTTGGAATGTCAAATCCAATCGGTATTTTGTTTGCAGGTTTATTTATCGGGCATCTTACTGTCGGCGGATATAATATGCAGTTATTTGATTTTGCGCCGGAAGTTATTGATATGATTATTGCGGCAATTATTTATTGTGGTGCTTTATCTTTACTTTTCAAGGGACTAATTAGTAAAATCCAATTGAGAAAAGAAAAGAAGAAAAACGACAATCTGAAGAAGGAGGAATAAGAGTATGGATATTGTATATTTTATTATGCAGCAGACAATGTTTTTTGCAATTCCGCTTCTGATTGTAGCAATTGGAGGTATGTACTCTGAGCGAAGCGGTGTAATTAACATTGCTTTAGAGGGAATTATGGTAATAGGTGCTTTTTTCGGTATCCTATTTATTAATATGACACAGGGTACAATGAGCGGTCAGGGACTGTTATTAATTGCAGTAGTGATTGCCGGAGTTACCGGAGGAATTTTCTCCTTACTTCATGCGTTTGCTTCTATTAATATGAGAGCGGACCAGACAATCAGCGGTACTGCACTTAATATGTTTGCACCGGCGTTTGCGATTTTCGTAGCGAGAATGATTCAGGGTGTACAGCAGATTCAGTTTACAGATACATTCCAGATTGATAAAGTACCGTTTTTGGGAGATATTCCAATTATTGGACCTTTATTTTTCCAAAACTGTTATATCACAACATATCTTGGTATTTTGATTTTTATTATCGCGGCATTTGTAATTAAGAGAACGAAATTTGGTTTGCGACTTCGTGCTTGCGGTGAACATCCGGGAGCAGCGGACTCGGTAGGAGTAAATGTATATAAAATCAGATATTCGGGTGTAATTATTTCAGGTGTTCTAGCGGGAATAGGCGGACTTGTATTTGTTGTTCCTACTTCAACAAACTTTAATGCCAGCGTTGCAGGATATGGTTTCTTGGCATTGGCAGTATTGATTTTTGGCCAGTGGAGAAGTAATAAAATTTTCATGGCAGCATTTTTCTTTGGTGTAATGAAAACGCTGGCGAGTGCTTATTCAGCGATTCCGGTATTAAAGAGTCTTCCAATTCCAAATGAAGTGTATAAAATGATTCCGTATATTGCTACGTTAGTTGTACTTGCATTCTTCTCTAAAAATTCACAGGCGCCTAAGGCAGAAGGTATTCCTTACGACAAAGGAATGAGATAAAGGAGGAAAACGCTATGAGAATGTATGATTTAATCATGAAAAAAAGAAATGGTGAGGCTTTAACAAAAGATGAAATCCAGTACATGATTACAGAGTATGTAGATGGCAAAATTCCGGATTATCAAATGTCAGCGTTTCTTATGGCAGTTTATTTTCAGGGAATGACTGAGGAAGAAACACTTGCAATGACACTTGCAGTTGCACACTCAGGAGATATGGTCGATTTATCGGGCATTGAGGGAATGAAAGTGGATAAGCATTCCACAGGCGGTGTGGGAGATAAGACTACACTTATTATTGCCCCTATTGTTGCTTCCTGCGGGGTGAAAGTAGCAAAGATGTCCGGACGTGGATTGGGACATACAGGTGGGACGGTAGACAAAATGGAATCCATTCCGGGAATGCAGACATCACTTGACAGAGATAAATTCTTTGAAGTGGTAAATAAGACAGGACTTTCCGTAATTGGTCAGTCGGGAAATCTTGCTCCGGCGGATAAGAAACTGTACGCTCTTCGTGACGTTACAGCGACGGTAGACAGCATACCTCTTATAGCGGTATCCATTATGAGTAAAAAACTAGCTGCAGGTAATGACGGTATTCTGTTGGATGTAAAAACCGGAAGCGGTGCGTTTATGAAGACGGTGGAAGATTCAGTTGCGCTGGCAAAAGAAATGGTTTCCATCGGTGAGAATGCCGGCAAGAAAATGGTAGCGTTAATTACCAATATGGATATTCCTTTAGGACATAATATTGGAAATAGCCTTGAAGTTATTGAGGCGGTAGAAACATTAAAAGGGAACGGACCGAAAGATTTGACGGAAGTGTGCCTGCAATTAGCGGGAAATATGTTGTATCTGGCTGAAAAGGGAAGTATAGAAGAGTGCAGACAGATGGCGGAGGAAGCGATAAGAAGCGGAAAGGCGTTAGATAGACTGATTGCCATGGTGGAAGCACAGGGCGGAGATGCAGATGTCATTCGTGATACGGATAAATTTGCAAAAGCACCTTATCAGCAGGAAGTACTGGCGGAAAAAGACGGATACATTACACATATGAATGCGGAAGGATGTGGAATTGCATCTTCCATGCTCGGAGCAGGAAGAGAAACAAAAGACAGTGAGATTGATTATACTGCGGGAATTGTTTTAAAGAAAAAGACGGGCGACAGTGTGAAAGTAGGAGATGTATTGGCAGTTTTATATACATCTGATGAATCACTTTTTAATAATGCAAAAGAGAAATATAAACAGTCTGTAGCCATTATGGAACAACCGCCAAAAGAAGAACCGTTAATCTATGCGAGAGTAACTCCAAACGGAGTAGAAAAATATTAGGAGATGGACAAAATGAAAACAAGTGAAATTTTAAGCCATGTAGACCACACACTCTTAAAAGCGTTTGCAACATGGGAAGATATTCAGAAATTATGTGATGAGGCATTGGAGTATCAGACAGCGTCTGTATGTATTCCACCGAATTATATTAAAAGAATCCATGACACTTACGGTGACAAAATTAATATTTGTACAGTTGTAGGTTTTCCACTCGGATATAGCACTACAAAGGCAAAACTTGCTGAAGTAGAACAGGCTGTGGAAGACGGTGTCGGCGAAGTAGATATGGTAATCAATATCACAGATGTAAAAAACGGTGATTTTGATAAGGTAACAGAAGAAATCCGTAGTTTAAAACAGGCTGTCGGAGATAGAGTTCTGAAAGTTATTATTGAAACATGTTACTTAACAAAAGAAGAAAAAATTGCTATGTGTAAAGCAGTGACAGAAGCGGGAGCAGATTATATCAAAACTTCCACAGGATTTGGAACTGCCGGAGCAACAATGGAAGATATTCTTTTGTTTAAGGAATATATTGGACCACACGTAAAAATGAAAGCCGCAGGCGGAGTGAAAAGTGTGGAAGATATGGAAGCCTTTTTGGAAGCAGGATGCGACAGAATAGGCACAAGTTCAGCAATTTCCCTTATTCAAGGGCAAAATGTAAAAGATTATTAAAAAGCAAAAGGAGGAAAAAAAGATGAAGAAAAGACTGATTAGTTTAATCTTGGCAGGTGCAATGGTGCTTGGTATGGCAGGTTGTGCAAAGAAACCGGGAGAATCAGACAACAAGAAAGGTGACAAAGGAGGATATGAATTAGCGTTAATTACTGACGTAGGAACAATTGACGATAAATCATTCAACCAGGGTTCATGGGAAGGATTGAAAAAATATGCAGATGAAAAAGACATCTCTTGCAAATATTATAAACCTTCTGAAAAATCAGATAAAGCTTGCTTAACAGCAATCGACCTTGCAGTAAAAGGTGGAGCAAAAGTTGTTGTAACACCAGGATTCTTATTTGAAAAACCAATTTTTGAAGCACAGACAAAATATCCTGATGTGACATTTATTATCATTGATGCAGCACCAATCGGAAAAGACAAAAAACCACATATTGAAAAGAACGTTCTTTCTATTTTCTATGCTGAAGAACAGGCTGGATACTTAGCAGGTTACGCAGCAGTTAAAGAAGGATACA
This sequence comes from Faecalimonas canis, assembly GCF_054601575.1. Lineage (NCBI taxonomy): Bacteria > Bacillati > Bacillota > Clostridia > Lachnospirales > Lachnospiraceae > Faecalimonas > Faecalimonas canis. The sequence continues at coordinate 8,085 of NZ_BAAHSI010000018.1, forward strand.
AACAACTTGGATTTATGGGTGGAATTGCAGTACCTGCAGTTATCCGTTACGGATACGGATTTGTTCAGGGTGCTGACGCAGCAGCAAAAGAACTTGGTTTACCAAAAGATGCTATCGATATTAAATACACATATGTAGGAAACTTTGACGCTTCTCCTGAAAATCAGGCAAAAGCAGCCGCTTGGTACAGTGAAGGAACAGAATGTATCTTTGCTTGTGGTGGTGGAGTTGGTAACTCTGTTATGAAAGCAGCAGAAGGTGCAGGAAAGAAAGTTATCGGTGTAGACGTAGACCAGTCTGTAGAATCAGATACAGTTATTACTTCTGCAATGAAAAAGTTAAGTGATTCAGTTTATAATGCAGTTGCCTCATACTATGACAAATCATTTGAAGGTGGAAAATCAATTACATAAAGTGCAGCAGATGACGGTGTGCAGTTACCAATGGAAACATCTAAATTTGAAAAATTCACACAGGAAGAATACGATAAAGTATATGCTGGATTAAAAGATGGTTCAATTAAAATTGCAAACGATACAGTGGCAAAAGACGCTAAAGACTTACCAACATCAGTTGTAAAAGTTGAATCAATCAAATAATTTGAAAATGTAGAATAAGTATAAGCATCTGCACATTGATTGTGGGATGCTTATACTATTTTTAAATAAAAATAATGTGACAAGGAGGTGCGGTATGTCTATACCTAAAGTAGAATTGCATTGTCATTTAGATGGTTCACTGCCACTGCAAATTGTCAGTGAACTTCTTGGCAGAGAGGTAAAACAAAATGAAATGCAGGTAAGCAAAGATTGTAGAAATTTGGCAGAGTATCTGGAAAAGTTTGATTTGCCGTTGCAGTGTCTGCAAACGGAAGAGGGACTTAGAAAAGCATCTAAAGCATTTTTATTGGATTTGAAGAAAGATAATGTGCAATATGTGGAGGTAAGATTTGCTCCGTTGCTATCAGTAAATGAACACTTAAATTGTAGGCAGGTAATTCAGTCTGTAATTGAAGGGTTGGAAGAAGCCAAAAAGGAATGTAATATTTTCTATAATGTAATTGCCTGTGCGATGCGTCATCATTCTGCAGAGGAAAGTTTGAAGATGATGAAAATGGCGAGAGAATTTTTGGGTGAGGGACTTTGTGCCGTAGATTTGGCGGGAAATGAGGCAGCATTTCCGATGGAAAATTTTGCGGAATTATTTGCGGAGGCAAAGAAACTTGGGCTTCCGTTTACTATCCATGCAGGAGAGTGTGGAAGAGTGGAAAATGTTATCGAGTCTGTAAACTGTGGTGCGGCAAGAATCGGGCACGGAATTGCACTTCGGGGACATAAGGACGGAATTGAACTGTGCAGAGAAAAGAAAATCGGAATAGAAATGTGTCCAATTAGTAATTTACAGACAAAGGCAGTTCAACATCCTTCGGAATATCCGATACGGGAATTTCTTGATGAGGGACTTCTTGTGACAATCAATACGGACAACCGAACCGTGAGCAATTCCAGCCTACAAAAAGAAATGGAATTTGTTCAGAATCAATATGGAATTACGGATGAAGAATTGATAAAAATGACAGGAAATGCCATTGATGTGGCATTTGCGGAAGAATCTGTGAAGGCGGAACTTTGGAGAAAACTGAAAGGGGTATAAAATGCAGTGCAAATATTTATACAACGTATTACCATTTCTGGAAAAATGTAAAAAGGAAACTCAAAAACAATTTGAAGAGTATTTTAAAAGTGCTCCGGCATGGCTTATGGATTCTTTTCAGATTGAGGAGATGGATAAGGGGCAGGTATTTGTACGGGAAAATACTCCGATCGACACAATATATTTTGTGGGTAAAGGGATGATTAAAGCAACTGATTACCGTATTTATGGAATCACTTATGATTTCATGAGTTTTGATTGTGTTCACGCATTAGGCGGTATGGAAATTATTATGGATCTGGACACATATATGACAACACTGGAAACTGCAACACCGTGTACGATAGTGAAAATTCCGAAAGCACAGTATGAAAAATGGCTTTTGTCAGATTTGCGTGTGTTGAAGTTAGAGGCGAAATTGACAGGAAAGTCGTTGCTGGAGGATGGGCGAAAAAGTAGAGCATATTTGTTTTTACAAGGCTCGGACAGGCTGGCAATGTTGCTGACGGAGCGATATGAGTTGTATGCTCGAAATGGAATTTTGCGTGTACAGGGAGGCCGTCAGGGACTTTCGGATACGACAGGGCTTTGCGTCAAGACAATTAATCGTGCGGTGAAAAAGTTTTCGGAAGAAGGTCTGATTAGCAAGGAAGGGAATAAGATAACAGTTTCCTACGAACAATATAGAAAATTAAAAGATATGATAATGACGCTTATTGATATTGAATAGAGGAAAGGAGTTTAAAATGAATCCAGTATATGAAAAATTGATGACTTGTGTGGAGAGTGTAAAAGAGAAAGTAAATTTTTGTCCGGAAGTGGCATTAATTCTTGGTTCAGGACTTGGTGATTACGCGGATGAAATAGAAATTGTGCAGACAGTGGACTATACGGATATTGAAGGATTTCCGACTTCTACTGTAGCGGGACATAAAGGACGTTTTGTTTTCGGTTATGTAAATAAAACTCCGGTTGTGATTATGCAGGGAAGAGTACATTTTTATGAAGGGTATCCGATGTCTGATGTTGTACTTCCAACAAGACTTATGGGACTTTTGGGAGCGAAAAAATTAATTTTGACAAATGCAGCAGGCGGAGTAAACTTTGATTTCAAACCGGGTGATTTTATGATGCTTACAGACCACATTACGACAGGTGTTCCAAGTGCATTAATCGGTGCAAATTTGGATGAATTGGGCGTAAGATTTCCGGATATGAGTGAAGTTTACAGTAGGAGAATACAGGAACTTGTTAGGGAAGTGGCAAAAGAACAGGGAATTGATTTAAAAGAAGGTGTGTATGCACAGTTTACAGGTCCTAACTATGAAACTCCTGCGGAAATCCGTATGGCAAGAACATGGGGAGCAGATGCGGTAGGTATGAGTACAGCCTGCGAGGCAATGGCTGCACGCCACATGGGAATGGAAATCTGTGGAATTTCATGTATTACAAATCTTGCGGCAGGAATGTCGAAAGAAGAGTTAAATCACAAAGAAGTGCAGGAAACAGCGGATAGAGTGGCAAAACAGTTTAAAGCATTGATTACAGGTATTATTACAAAACTTGGTGAATAAGTCGTAAAAGGGGGTGTCGCAAAATCATCAAATTAGATGATTGAGCGATGCCCTCGCTCTATATGTGTAAAAAACCGGAAAGAATCTTTTGAACTGTTGAATCTTTCCGGATTTTTTGTATTAAGAAAACCAC
>NZ_BAAHSI010000019.1:1190-1369 GCF_054601575.1 Faecalimonas canis
GAACAGTTTTCGTACTAAACTCGAAAGGACCTCGTTAAGTACATAATGCTTCTGGTGGCGATACGCTCAGGGGAAACACCCGTACCCATCCCGAACACGATGGTTAAGACCTGAGAGGCCGATGGTACTGCACTGGTGACGGTGTGGGAGAGTAGGTGGCTGCCAGATTATAAAAAGAA
>NZ_BAAHSI010000019.1:1494-4619 GCF_054601575.1 Faecalimonas canis
AATGTACCTTGAAAACTGCATACAAGAAAGAAATATCTTATAGAAATAGAGATAAGACATCCGAGGTAATGTAAAAAAACATTAACACTTCGAGAAAACGAAGAGAAAAAATGAAACCTATACCAACACATATCACGCTAGATATGTGAAGCGGAAGTTCTACCCGGAACGGAAGCGAGTTGGTTATGCTAGAAAGAGCGTATGGTGGATGCCTTGGCACTAAGAGCCGATGAAAGACGTGATAAGCTGCGAAAAGCTTCGGGGAGGAGCAAATATCCTAAGATCCGGAGATATCTGAATGGGGAAACCCGGCGGAGCAAACCTCCGTCACTGCATGGTGAATCTATAGTCATGCAGAGGGAACCCGGTGAACTGAAACATCTAAGTAGCCGGAGGAAGAGAAAGAAACATCGATTCTGTGAGTAGCGGCGAGCGAAAGCGGAAGAGCCCAAACCGAAATGCGTGCATTTCGGGGTTCGGACTGCGGAAATGACGAGTAAGACTAATGGAAAGGTTTTGGGAAAGCCTGCCAGAGAGGGTGAAAGCCCCGTACATGAAAGTCGAGCGAGCATGGCAGTATCCAGAGTACCACGAGACACGAGAAACCTTGTGGGAATGAGCGGGGACCACCCCGTAAGGCTAAATACTCCTTAGTGACCGATAGCGCATAGTACTGTGAAGGAAAGGTGAAAAGGACCCCGGGAGGGGAGTGAAAGAGAACCTGAAACCATATGTTTACAAGCTGTGGAACATCATTATTAGATGAACCGCGTACTTTTTGTAGAACGGTCCGGCGAGTTACGCTGGCTGGCGAGGTTAAGGACTAAAGGTCCGGAGCCGAAGGGAAACCAAGTCTTAATAGGGCGTCAAGTCAGTCGGAGTAGACCCGAAACCGGGTGATCTACCCATGTCCAGGTTGAAGTTGCCGTAAAAGGCAATGGAGGACCGAACGCACATCCGTTGAAAAGGGTGGCGATGAGGTGTGGGTAGGGGAGAAATTCCAATCGAACCCGGAGATAGCTGGTTCTCCTCGAAATAGCTTTAGGGCTAGCCTCATACAAGTCTTGCGGAGGTAGAGCACTGAATTTCCTAGGGGGCGTCAAAGCTTACCGAAGAATATCAAACTCCGAATGCCGCGTAGATGATGTATGGGAGTCAGACTATACGAGATAAGTTGGATAGTCGAAAGGGAAAGAGCCCAGACCACCGGCTAAGGTCCCAAAATGTGTGTTAAGTGGAAAAGGATGTGGGATTTCGAAGACAACTAGGATGTTGGCTTAGAAGCAGCCATACATTCAAAGAGTGCGTAATAGCTCACTAGTCGAGAGGTCCTGCGCCGAAAATGTCCGGGGCTGAAACACACTACCGAAGCCGTGGAATCAATGAATGTTGATTGGTAGAGGAGCATTCTTAAAGAGAAGAAGCTGTACCGGAAGGAGCAGTGGATTTTTAAGAAGAGAGAATGCCGGAATGAGTAGCGAGAGGAAGGTGAGAATCCTTCCGGCCGAATATCTAAGGTTTCCAGAGTAAAGCTGATCTGCTCTGGGTAAGTCGGGGCCTAAGGCGAGGTCGAAAGACGTAGTCGATGGATAACAGGTTGAAATTCCTGTACTATGATATAACAGAACTGTGGGGACACGTAAGGAAAGCACAATCCGGGAATGGAAAGACCGGAGCAAGCGAAGTAGGAGATGTATTGGCAAATCCGTACATCAATCCAAAGGCGTGAAGCGGACCGAAATAAAGTAGGGAAGTGTGTGAGCCATGCGTCAAGAAAAGCCGCTATTGTTTGTATCATACCCGTACCGTAAACCGACACAGGTGGATGAGGAGAGAATCCTAAGGCCGACGGGAGAAGCATTGTTAAGGAACTCGGCAAAATGACTCCGTAACTTCGGGAGAAGGAGTGCCATAGAAATATGGCCGCAGAGAATTGGCCCAAGCAACTGTTTAGCAAAAACACAGGTCTATGCAAAACCGAAAGGTGAAGTATATGGGCTGACGCCTGCCCGGTGCTGGAAGGTTAAGGGGAGAGGTTAGCGCAAGCGAAGCTTTGAACTTAAGCCCCAGTAAACGGCGGCCGTAACTATAACGGTCCTAAGGTAGCGAAATTCCTTGTCGGGTAAGTTCCGACCCGCACGAAAGGCGTAATGATTTGGGCACTGTCTCAACAATGCACCCGGTGAAATTGAAATACCAGTGAAGATGCTGGTTACCTGCGCCAGGACGGAAAGACCCCATGGAGCTTTACTCCAGCTTGATACTGGGATTCGGTATTGTATGTACAGGATAGGTGGGAGACTGAGAGGCATTTACGCCAGTAGATGCGGAGTCGCTGTTGGGATACCACCCTTGCAGTACTGGATTTCTAACCAGCGGCCTTAATCAGGTCGGGGGACAATGTCAGGTGGGGAGTTTGACTGGGGCGGTCGCCTCCGAAAGGGTATCGGAGGCGCTCAAAGGTTCCCTCAGAATGGTCGGAAACCATTCGAAGAGTGCAAAGGCAGAAGGGAGCTTGACTGCGACACTGACGGGTGGAGCAGGTACGAAAGTAGGACTTAGTGATCCGGTGGTATAAAGTGGGATTGCCATCGCTCAACGGATAAAAGCTACCCTGGGGATAACAGGCTTATCACTCCCAAGAGTTCACATCGACGGAGTGGTTTGGCACCTCGATGTCGGCTCATCGCATCCTGGGGCTGAAGTAGGTCCCAAGGGTTGGGCTGTTCGCCCATTAAAGCGGTACGCGAGCTGGGTTCAGAACGTCGTGAGACAGTTCGGTCCCTATCCGGCGTGGGCGTAGGATATTTGAGAGGAGCTGCCCTTAGTACGAGAGGACCGGGGTGGACTGGCCGCTGGTGTATCTGTTGTTCTACCAAGAGCATGGCAGAGTAGCCAAGCCGGGAAGGGATAAACGCTGAAGGCATCTAAGCGTGAAGCCCCCCTCAAGATGAGATATCCCATAACGTCAAGTTAGTAAGACCCCTTGAAGACGACGAGGTAGATAGGGCAGAGGTGGAAGTGTGGTAACACATGGAGCTGACTGTTACTAATCGGTCGAGGGCATAACCAGTTAGGAATAGGTGATAAACGGATGACATTTCTTGTGTGTGGTTTTGAAGGTA
>NZ_BAAHSI010000020.1:0-66398 GCF_054601575.1 Faecalimonas canis
ACTTTGTCTACAGTCTGAGAAAAGATAGTTTATACTGTCTTTTCTATTTTTTTGCCTTCTTTTAAAAATCTTAAGAATTTGGCGGAAAGATTCAATATTTCTTAAATAAGCCATTAAAAAGCCTTAACGTTAAGTTGGTAAAATATCAATAGAAACGGAGGATGGAAAAATGAAAACGAAAACAAAACGAATTTTAAATATAATTACAGCGATTAGTTTGATTTCTATTATTGCATTTGTTTTATATGGAATGCGTACGGGGATTTTAACAGATAGAGAACGGTTGGAAATACTTGTAGGAAAAAGTGGAGTGTGGGGACCGATTTTATTTATTCTTATCCAGATGATACAAGTTGTCATACCGATTGTGCCGGGAGGAATCACCTGTGGTGTAGGCGTAGTTATTTTTGGCGCTTGGGGAGGTCTTCTTTACAATTATATCGGAATTGTGGCAGGTTCGTTGATTAATTTCTATCTGGCAAGAAGATACGGAACTTGCTTTGTAAAATATTTTGTTAAAGAAGAAACATATGAAAAATATGCAGGCTGGCTGGAAAAAGGAAAGAAATTTGACAAGTTTTTTGCATTGGCGATTTTCTTTCCGTGTGCCCCTGACGATGTGCTTTGTCTTATTGCAGGACTGACAAAGATGACATGGAAACGATTTACAACAATTATTTTGCTTGGGAAACCACTATCTATTGCAATGTACAGTATGGCATTGGTTTATGCGGGCAGTTGGATAGAAAGATTTATTGCGTAAGGAGGAAGAGATATGAGAGTATTGATTACTACAGATTTATTTAAACCGACAATTAACGGCGTAGTGACATCCATTTTAAATTTAGAGAGTGAGTTAAAAGAAAAGGGACATGAAGTGAAAATATTGGCGGTTTCACAAAATATATATTCTTATCGGGAAGAGAATGCGTATTATATTAAATCAGTGCCGTCGCATATTTATCCGGAGGTGCGTGTTCCGGTTTCAAAAGCATCTGCTTTTGTGGAAGAATTGATTGAGTGGAAACCGGATATTATTCACAGCCAATGTGAATTTTTCAGTTATGGATTTGCAAAAAGAATTGCAAAGGCAACAAATGCAAGGATTGTGCATACATATCATACGTTATATGAACAGTATACGGAATACATTCCGATTGGAAAAAGACTTGGAAGGGCGGCTCTTGGGAAATGGATGAAAATGAGGTTGAAAGATACAGATTTAATTATCGCACCGACAAAAAAGGTAGAGCAGACTTTACGGCAGTATGGGGTGACAAAGAATATTCGTATTGTACCGACAGGAATTTGTCTTGAAAAATTTAAAAGCCCTATAAATGAAAAGATGGTAGAACAGTTGAAAGAAGGATATGGCATTGAAAAAGAAGATAAAGTTTTATTGAGTTTAGGAAGGCTCGGATTTGAAAAACGGATTGATGAACTTTTATACGGGATGAAAGAAATTATAAAAATGCAGAGTAATATAAAACTTTTAATTGTAGGGGGAGGACCGGCGAGAGAAAGTTTGGAAAAACTGACAGATGAATTAAAGTTAAGAGAGTATGTTCGCTTTGCGGGAATGGTTAATCCTAAAGATGTACAGACATATTATCACCTTGGAGATGTGTTTGTTTGTGCATCTACAAGCGAAACTCAAGGACTTACTTATATTGAGGCGGCAGCCAGCGGACTTCCGCTTATTTGTAGAAAAGATGCCTGCCTGTATGGTGTACTTGAGGAAGGTGGAAATGGTTTTTCTTATCAGGATATTTACCGATTTGCCAAATATGTCAGAACTTATGTGGCGGATGAAGAGTGGATTGGGCAGGCAGGACAGCACAGTAAAAAAGTTGCAGAAAAATATAACACAAATCTGTTCGGGAAAGCCGTGGAAGGAATTTACAAAGAAGAAATGATAAAAGGAGGTTTGGAACAATATGAAAGTATTACTTTATGCGAAAAATCAGCAAGTCGTATCTAAAAGTGGTGTCGGAAAAGCAATGTCTATGCAAAAAGAGGCTCTTCTTGCAAACGGTGTTGAAGTGACGGAAAACAGTGAGGAGGACTATGATGTAGTGCATATCAATACGATATTTCCAAGCGATTATAAAATAGCCAAGCGTGCAAAAAAAGAAGGAAAAAAAGTAGTGTATCACGCACATTCCACCAAAGAAGATTTCCGAAATTCCTTTATCGGCTCAAATTTGGCTGCTCCTTTTTTTAAGAGATGGATAATGAAATGCTATCAGTTAGGAGATATTATTTTAACGCCGACAGAATATTCAAAGAGTTTGCTGAAAGGCTATGGAATACAAAATCCGATTTACGCTATTTCAAATGGAGTAGATACGGAACTTTTTCAGAAAAATATGCTTGTGCGAGAAGACTTCCGAAAAAAGTACGGTTTAAGGCAAAATGATAAAGTGATTATGTCGGTGGGGCTTTATTTTGAAAGAAAAGGTATTTTAGATTTTGTGGAATTGGCGGAACAGATGCCGGAGTACAAATTTATTTGGTTTGGTTACACTCCGGATATTCAGATTCCGTCTAAAGTGAGAAAGGCTATACACAGAGAACTGCCAAATCTTATTTTTGCGGGATATGTGTCGAAAGAAGAATTAATTGATGCCTACAGCAGTTGTGATTTGTTTTTCTTTCCGTCTTACGAGGAAACAGAAGGGATTGTTGTACTGGAGGCGTTATCGTCAGAAATTCCAGTGTTGTTAAGAGATATTCCTGTATATGAGAATTGGCTGGAAAATAGAAAAGATGTGTATAAGGGTAAAACAAACGAGGAATTTTCTTCTTTGATAAAAGATATTTTAGAAAAACGCATTCCGGTTTTGACGTGGAATGGCAGGAAAAGGGCGTTGGAAAGAGATGTAAACTGTCAGGCAAAAAAATTAAACCGATATTATGAACAACTTGTCTAAAAAAGATTATAGGGTTTCTCCGCAAATATTAAGGAAAGCGGGGAAATCCTATTGACAAATGTAAAAATGTAGCATATGATTTATTTACTCGTCTAATTACATATCAAATATTCAGAGGGATAATCTTCCCAAGTATTCAAAGCGAGAACAATTATATTTCAGAAAGGAGGTTTAGTTTATTTATTTGAGTTAAAAGTAAAAAATATATAAACAGGGAGGTTTTTATTTGGTGAAAAAAGTAAAAAAAGAAGCAATAAGTATAGTATTATTGGTGTGTGTCTTAATTTCCTTTCCGACATACAGAAAAGTTGTTTATGCACAGGAGAAAGGAAATGTAACTATTCCTAAAATGATAAGAATTACGACAAGTCGGTATAAAATTACCCAGTATGGTAAAGAAAGCAGAGGAACATATGGGGTTATGTTTTTTGTGAAGAATGGAAATTCCCAACGGGTCGGATACTGTATGGATTTTGGCAAGAAACTTCCGGTAAATAAACCGTTGCAGGAATTATCGGAAAAGCAGAATGAACAACTGAAAGCAGCGCTTGAGTTTGGGTATCAGTTGATGACAGACACCCCGACAAACAAACAGAAAGCCCAATATGGAGCGACACAGGTAACAGTTTGGAATATTGTAGAGGGAGTACATGGAACGCCAAAAGCGCGAAAAGCAATGGAGGAGTACAGCCAATCTTTGAAAAATGCGTCCGATGGTTTGGCATTTTACGATGAGTTGAATCGAAAAATAAGCGAGATGGGAAAACTACCAAGTTTTTTGAGTGATAAAAAGGATGATACGAAAAGTCATATGTTGACATGGAATACGCAAAAAAGTCGTTATGAAATCATTCTGACTGATGAAGATAAGGTGGATTGTAAATTGCAGATTCCAGGAAATTCTTCATTAAAAATGGAATGTGTCAATCAGGAAAAGAAGGAATATTGTCTGTTTAGTGAAAAAGATTTTGCAAAAGAACAGATAATTGAAGTTAAGCGGACAGATGAATTAAGTGGTACACGCCCATATTTGATTTACGGGGCGGAAGGAGCGGAATATCAGAAAGCAGTTGCATATAATCCGCAAGGTGTGAAAGGTTTTGCGAAAGGGTATTTAAAGGCGAAAACAGAAAAAGGGCGGATTGAAATTAATAAAACGGATGCGGAAACACAACTGACAGACATCACTTTTGCAGGAACGGAATACGAACTTTTAACGGCAGAAAAAGAGAGAATACAGATATTAGAAATTAATGAGAAAGGGCGTGCATTTTCAAAAGAGTTGCCGGCGGGAACATACTATGTGCGTGAAATTAAAGCGCCGACAGGTTACAATATAGATACAACTGTACATAAGGTTACGCTTCCTTCAGAAGAAAATACACTGTATGCAAGAGTACATTCTAAAGAATATATTATTCGAGGTGATGTGGAAATTAAAAAGGTTAGCGAGGGTAAACCAATGCCGAATGTGGAATTTACACTGACAAATAAGACAACCGGTGAAAAGATAATTATTAAAACTGATGAAAGTGGAATAGCAACGACAAAGAAGAAAGGCAGCAAAAGAGGGGCGCTTGTCTATGGAACATATACAATAGAAGAAACAAAATATCCTGAAGGCTATATTCCAATAGAGCCGTTTGACATTGTTGTTGAACAGGAAAATATAATTTTGACGTATACTTTGGAAAATCAGGCTATCAAAGGGAAAATTAGGATTGAAAAAAAGGATAACGATACGAAGAGGTTATTGGACGGAGCTGTTTTTGAAATAAGTGTGAAAGAAGATATAAAAGCAGCAGACGGTAGTCTGTTGGCAGAAAAAGGAGAAATTATTGAAAAAATAGAAACAAAAGACGGTATTGCCGAAAGCAAAGAACTGTATCTTGGAACATATCTTATAAAAGAAGTTAAAGCACCGAAAGGGTATATACTTCCGAAAAAATATCATGAAGTACATCTGAAATCTAGGGGAGAGAAAATCCCTGTCTTTACGGAGTATCTTTCCGTAGAAAATCAAAAAGAAGAAAAAATCGAAGAAGTGAAAACGGGAGATAACGGTAAAATAGGGACATATATAGTATTTTTCCTTTTATCTGCGTCGGTTTTATTAAACGGATACCGTTTATACAGAAAGAAAAAAGAATAATCTGTTGTAAGATGATTGACAAAGCAATAACGGAAACTTTATAATAGTTACCAAAAGGAACTACTAATTCAAAGAGGAGGAAGAATATGTTATTGCTTTCAAAGAAAGATATTCAAAAAGTATTTACAATGCAGGATGCTATCGAGGCAGATAAAGAAGCATTTACTCTTTTTTCTGAGGGAAAAAGTGTTGTGCCTCTCCGAACAAATATAGGAGCGCCTAAACATGAAGGAGCATTTTTATTTATGCCTTCTTATGTGGAAGATTTGGAATGTTCAGCGATTAAGATTGTAAATGTATTTCCGAATAATATAGAGAAAGGGCTTCCGACAACACCGGCACAGGTATTGTTGATTGACGGAACAACAGGAGTTGTTATTTCTGTATTGGACGGTACATATGTAACACAACTTCGTACGGGAGCGGCATCAGGAGCAGCGTTTGATGTGTTGGCAAATCAGACAGCGAAAAAAGGTGCATTAATCGGAACAGGCGGGCAGGCTGCTACGCAGTTGGAAGCAATGCTTGCAATAAGAGAATTAGAAGAAGTAAAAGTTTATGATATTAATCAGCAGAGAACAGAAGAATTTGTAGCAAGAATGAATGAGGAACTTGCTTCATATGGTACCAAAATTATTGCGGCGGCAAGTTCGGACGAAGCGATTGAAGATGCAGATATGATCGTAACAGTTACACCTTCGTCTAAACCTGTATTTGACGGAAATAAAGTAAAAGCAGGAGCAACGGTAAGTTGTGTCGGCTCTTATCAGCCACATATGCAGGAAATGGATTCTGTTATTTTGCAGAGAGCAGGAAAAATTTATTTTGATTCGGAGGAAGCGGTTTTATCGGAAGCGGGAGATATTCTTATCCCTCTTGCAGAGGGATTGATTACAAAAGAGGATTTCACAGGAGATTTAGGAGATGTTCTTCTTGGAAAAGTAGTTGGACGAGAATCAGAGGAAGAAATCATTGTCTTTAAAACGGTAGGAATCGGAACACAGGATCTTGTAACGGCAAAACGCATTTATGATAAAGCGGTTGAGCAGAAAATCGGAACAGAGTGGAATTCATAATACATAAGGAGGAAGAAAAAATGAGTCAGGCATATTGGAATGGTGCAGAGGCAGCACATAGACGAGTAATGATGAAAGCGGCAGGATATTCAGATGAAGATATTCGTAAAAAGCCACATATTGGAGTACCAAATTCATTTATGGAGGGTTCTCCGGGAAGCGCACATTTAAGACAGATTGCAGAAGCGGTAAAACAGGGTATCTGGGAAGCCGGCGGAGTTCCTGTGGAATTTGGTATTCCTGCTACTTGCGGAAATATTGCAAACGGTGCAGAAGAATTAAAATATGAACAGGTAGGAAGAGATATCGTTGCCATGTCTGTAGAATTTGTTACAAAAGTACACAACTTTGATGGTTTAGTCATGATTGCGTCATGTGATAACATTATTGCGGGATGCTATCTTGCGGCAGCAAGACTTGACATTCCATCGATGGTTGTTACGGGAGGCTCTATGCAGCCGGGACATCACTGTGGAAAAGCGATTGTAGAAGCAGATTTGGATGTGGCGAGATTTTCGGGAGCAGGTGAAGAATATTTAGATGAACTGGAAGAAGCAGTATGCCCATCTTTTGGTGCGTGTCCGTCTATGGGAACAGCAAATACAATGCAGATGTTGGGTGAAGTATTTAACCTTGTTATGCCAGGAACAGCAACAGTTCCTGCATCTGATAATAAGAAACTTCGTCAGGCGAGAATGGCAGGGAAATATGCGGTAGAATTAGTGAAATCAGGAAGAAAACCGTCAGATTTAATTACGAAAGAAGTATTATTAAATGCAATTATGTTTGATATGGCAGTGGCAGGTTCCACAAATGCGGTTTTACATATTTTAACAATGGCATATGAATTGGGACTTGATATTACATTAGAAGACTTTGAAAAATATGCAAAAGAAATTCCATGCATAAATGCGGTTATTCCGAGCGGTCCGTATACAGTTGTAGATTTTCATTATGCGGGCGGAGTTCCAAATGTATTAAAAATGCTTGAATCTAAATTATATAAAGATGTTCCGATGATGACAGGAATTACATTAGGAGAATTTTTAAGTCAATTGACTGCAAAACCAAATGAAGTGATTCATAGTCTGGAAAAACCGTTATTTAATGAACCGGGATTAAAAGTTCTTCGTGGAAATATTGCACCAAACGGTGCAATCGTAAGACCTACAGGTGTTCCGAAAGAAGTTAAATATATTAAAGGGAAAGCAAAGGTATTTGATGGTGACAGAATGGCGTTTGAAGCGATTGAAAGCGGTAAGATTGTTGCCGGAGATATTATTGTTATCCGTTATGAAGGATGTAAAGGCGCACCGGGAATGAAAGAACTTATGTTAAGTATTGATGCTCTTATTGGTTTGGGCTTACATACAAGTGTAGGTCTTATTACGGATGCAAGATTTTCAGGATTTAATTACGGGGCAATTGTAGGACACGTTTCTCCTGAAGCTTATGACGGAGGAGTGATTGCTCTTGTGGAAGATGGAGATGAAATTATTTTGGACACAATTAATGGAGAAGCAACATTGTGTGTATCAGATGAAGAATTAGCGACACGAAGAGAAAAATGGGTATGTCCTCCGTTAAAAGAACAGAAAGGTTGTTTGAACTTATTTGCAAGAAACTGCCGTCCGGCAGAAGAGGGCGGTGCAATGCAACCTTGGTAAATGTAATTCCATTGTTAAATAAAATCGGTCTGACAGAGGCGGAAAGCAAGGCATATTTATCTTTGCTTCGCTACGGAAGTTCGTCCGGATATGAAGTAAGCAAAGTATCAGGAGTACCGCGTTCTAAAATATATAATATTTTGGAAACATTAGTGACAAAGGGATTTGTCCGATTTACAGAAGGAGAGGGAACAAATCAGTATTTGGCAGTTCCGATAGAAGAAGTGTCTGAGAGAATACAAAAGGAAATGAAGGACACGTTAGAAGAATTGACTTTACAGTTAAAAGAATACGAAACTTCCACAGATTTAGAGTATATATGGCATATTAGGGAATATAAAAATGTATTTGCAAAATGCAGAAATATTATTCAGCATACGGAAGAAGAACTTCTTATTCAAATATGGGAAGAAGATTTACCGCAGGTAGAGAAAGAATTAAAGGAATTAGAAGAAAAAGATGTACGGCTTGGAATTGTATACTTTAGTGAAGATGAAAATTCGTCCATACCGTTTAAGCACTATAGCAGACACGGTATGCTTTCAGAAAAGAGAAAGGAAATGGGAGGAAGATTTATTACGCTCGTTTCTGATGAAAAAGAAGTGATTTTCGGACAAATTGTAAATGAAACAGTCGCTGAGGTCATTTGGACAAAGTCAAAACCAATGATAGCAATGTCTGCGGAATGTGTGCGGCATGATATGTATTTCTATAAAAATGCAGGAAAATTCAAAGAAGAAATGCAGGAAGAATTCGGAAAAGATTATATTAAAATCAGAGATATTTTTTAGGGAAAAGAAACTTTAGTTGTACGGAAGTATGATTAAAGTTTCTTTTCTATTATGAAAATATCTTGACTTTTTATGCGGGTATGAATTAGGATAGTGCGTATAATTTTTACATAAGAGAATAAGGAGGGTAAAGGATATGGAAAAAAACAAGGGAAGAGCGATTGCATTACTTCCAATCGGAGTATTTTTAGTTATTTTTCTTGGAGCAGGTATAGTTACGGGAGATTTCTATACAATGCCTGCTATTGTAGCATTTTTAATTGCACTGCTCGTTGCTTTTTTGCAAAATAAAAATCTGTCATTCGGAGAAAAATTGAAGGTGATTTCCAAAGGGGTGGGGGATGAGAATATTATCACAATGAGTCTGATTTTTCTATGTGCGGGAGGATTTTCAGGAGCAGTTACGGCAGCAGGGGGAGCAGACAGTACGGTGAATTTTGGATTATCCATTCTGCCTTCAAATGTTGCGGTAGTGGGATTATTTGTAATCGGATGCTTTATTTCCGTGTCAATGGGAACATCCATGGGGACGATTGCGGCATTAGCGCCGATTGCGGTTGGAATTAGTGAAAAGACAGGATTTCCAATGGCGGTATGTATAGGTGCGGTAGTATGTGGTGCGATGTTCGGGGATAATCTTTCCATGATTTCGGATACAACTATTGCGGCGGTCAAGACACAGGGATGTGAGATGAAGGATAAGTTTAAGGCAAACTTTTTTATTGTACTTCCGGCAGCAATTATTACAATTATTATTTTCTTTCTTATGACAAGAAACGGAAACTTTACGATGACGCAGGAACTTCCATATAATATCTGGCAGATACTTCCATATATTGTAGTACTTATCGGTGCATTGATAGGAATAAATGTATTTGTCGTTTTAATTAGCGGATCAGTACTTTCTCTTATTGTCGGAGTGGCAACGGGAAGTATTGCTTTGGGAGATATTTTTATTGCTATCGGAGGAGGAACGATAGGTGACAGGACGATTGGCGGAGTGACGGGAATGTATGACATCACTATTATTTCTATTGTAGTTGCTTGTATTGTATCCCTTGTAAAAGAATATGGCGGAATACAGTTTATTTTAAATGTGATAAAAGGGCGTATTAAGGGCAGAAGAGGAGGAGAACTCGGTATTGCCGGATTGGCGCTTCTGGTTGATGCCTGCACGGCAAATAATACTGTGGCCATTGTAATGACAGGACCGATAGCAAAAGAAATCTGTGATGAATATCAGATCAGTCCGAAACGTTCTGCATCCCTACTTGATATATTCACTTCTGTGGGGCAGGGGATAATTCCATATGGCGCTCAACTTCTTTCGGCGGCAACATTAACGGGACTTACACCATTTGCGATTATGCCGTATTTATACTATCCGTTTTTAATGGCGATAAGTGCAGTTTTATTTATTTTATTCCGCAGAGAAAAAGGAAATAAATAACAAAAAAACTGTTAGTGAAATTTTTAACAAATGAATTGCAAAAAAATGTTTTTGCATATGAAAAAACAAAGAAAAAATGATGAAAAACCATACAAAATGCAAGATTCACAACTAAATCTTGCATTTTGTTTAATTTTATATTCAATTAGTGCATTTTATAACTTATAAATGAAGCGTAAAAATAATAAACTTTCAGATAAAATATTGACTTTTTACAGTAAAAATGAGATAATAAAACAAATTTGGAATTTCAAGGAGGAACATAATATGTCAACAAAAGCTTATTATCCACTTAGCGAAATCGGTGCGGGAAAAACAGGTTTTTCTAAAACCCGTTCTATCATCGAAGCAGCATTTTATGGAAACAACGTAGTAAAAGTCAGCACATTAAGAGAGGCATATGAATTAGCAAAAAATTCACCGGGAACAATTGTGACAGATATGCCAGTATATAGAGGAGAAGAATTTGGTCTTGATAAAGATGCAAAAGTTCTTTTATTTAACGATGGAGCAGTAACAGGACGTTATGCAGCAGCACGCCGTATTAAAGGTGAACCGGGTGTTGATGCAGCAAAACTTGACAAAGTAACAATGGACGCTGTTTATGAATCACGTTGGAAAACAATGTATCATGCAGAAGTTTATGTTGGTCTTGATCCTGAATTTATGGTAAAAGCGCATCTACTTATTCCTGAAGGAGAAGAAAACATTATGTATAACTGGATGTTGAACTTCCAGTACATGTCTGATGAATATGTAAAAATGTATAAAAATTCAAAAGCAGTCGGCGACGGAAAAGAACCGGATATTTACATTTTCTCTGACCCACAATGGATTCCACAGGAAAGACCTGATGTTGACTACAGTTGCTTAAGCGACCCTCTTACATTATGTTATTTTGACACAGCGGAAAACTGTGCTTGTATTCTTGGAATGAGATACTTCGGAGAACATAAAAAAGGAACACTTACTATGGCATGGGCAATTGCAAACAGAAACGGATATGCTTCATGTCACGGTGGACAGAAAGAATATACATTACCTGACGGATCTAAATATGTAGCATCTGTATTTGGTTTATCAGGATCAGGTAAATCAACATTAACTCATGCTAAACATGATGGAAAATATCCTATCACGGTTCTTCATGATGATGCATTTATTATCAACACAGATACTTGTGCATCTGTAGCGTTAGAGCCTACATATTTTGATAAAACAGCAGATTATCCAACAGGATGCCCAGATAACCAGTACTTATTATCAGCACAGAACTGTTCAGCAACATTAGATGAAGACGGAAAAGTTCAGTTAGTAACAGAAGATATTAGAAATGGTAACGGACGTGCATTGAAATCTAAATTATGGTCACCAAACCGTGTAGATAAGATCGATGCTCCTGTAAATGCTATTTTCTGGATTATGAAAGACCCTACAATTCCACCTGTAGTAAAATTAAAAGGTGCTGCTTTGGCATCCGTTATGGGTGCAACACTTGCAACAAAAACATCTACAGCAGAACGTGTTGCAGCAGGAACAGACTTAAATGCTCTTCGTATCGTTCCTTATGCAAACCCATTTAGAACATACCCATTAGTAAATGACTACGAAAAATTCAAAAAATTAGTTGAAGAAAAGAATGTAGATTGCTATATCATCAACACAGGTGATTTCATGGGCAAAAAAGTTCAGCCAAAAGATACTTTAGGAATTTTGGAAACAATTGTAGAAGGTAAAGCAGAATTTAAACAGTGGGGTAACTTTGAAGATATCGAAATCATGGAATGGGAAGGATTTGTTCCTGACTTAAATGATGAAGATTATAAAGTACAGTTAAAGAACGCTATGCAGAATCGTGTAAGTGCAGTAGAAGGATTTGCTACAAAGAAAGACGGATATGATAAACTTCCTGATGAAGCATTAGAAGCACTTCAGAAATTAGTTGAAGAAGTTTAATAAAGATTGATAAAAAATAGAATGTGCATCGCACATTCTATTTTTTATGCTATAATAAAACAAAAATAGACAAGTAAAGGGAAGTTGATATGGCAAAATATATGAAAATTGTCCAAAATATTATGGAAGAAGTAAAAAAGGCTGTTATCGGAAAAGATGAGTGCATCAGAAAAGTTATGGCAGGGATTTTAGCGGGAGGACATATTCTGATTGAAGATATTCCGGGTGTGGGGAAGACAACGCTGGCACTGGCATTTGCGAGAAGTATGGGAATGAATTGGCATCGTATACAGTTTACGCCCGATGTGCTACTTGCGGATATTACGGGATTTTCTATGTATGATAAGTATACGGGAGAATTTTGCTATCAGGAGGGAGCAGTTATGTGTAATCTGCTTTTGGCAGATGAAATTAACAGAACTTCTCCAAAAACACAGTCAGCACTTCTTGAAGTGATGGAGGAAGGAACTGTTACTATTGATAAAGTGAGAAGGGAAGTGCCAAAACCTTTTGTTGTTATCGCTACGGAAAATCCGATTGGTTCTGCGGGTACACAGATGCTTCCGGAATCGCAGTTGGATCGTTTTTATATTTCCATGACGATAGGTTATCCTGAAATTCATCATGAAATTGAAATTATGAAAGGAAATCAGACGGGAGGTTTATTGGAATATGTACAGCCGGTTATCAGTACGGAAATGTTGATTTCTATTCAGGAGGAAGTAGGAAATGTTTATATACATGATGTGATTTATGAATATATTGCCGAACTTATTACAATGACAAGAAATCATCCGCTGATTGAGGTAGGAATAAGTCCAAGGGGAACGATTGCACTTGCGAAAATGACGAAGTCGGCAGCGTATTTGTCGGGGAGAGAATACTGTATTCCGAGTGATGTAAAAGAAATGTTTTATAGTGTTTCAAGACATCGTATCCAGTTAAATTCTAAAGCAAGAATCAATCATGTAAAGATAGATGACATTATAGAGGAGATTTTGAAGAAGGTGGAAGAACCTACACCGAAAAGAAAAATGGGGAAATAGAGAATGAAAAAATAATCTATTTTGTAATAATGGGGATAACTGTATATCTGAATATATTATACGATTGGAAAGAAGGAGCGTTAGTTCTTTCGGCGGAATTGGTATTTCTATTTTTTTGTCTTTTGGAGAGTTGCTTTGTGAGATTTAAAATAAAGGCACAGATGACAGTGAAAAGAGAACTTGTAGAGCAGGGGGAGGATATTCCTCTTTCTGTGGAAGTAGAGAATATAAGCGTTTTTCCGACAGTAGTTAGGGCAAAACTATTTATCAGATACGCGGGGGAGAAAAAGAAGATAAAACAGATATGGAAAATATATGCGGGTGGCAAAAAGAAAGAAAAAATTACTAAAAATATTTCCGTGCAAAAATGTGGAAAGATGGAAATTGAGTTGGAAAAAATAACCGTTTCAGATTGGTGGGGAGGATTTTCTTTTCAAAAGACAATAAAAGAACAGGAAAAAATTTTAATTATGCCTAAACCGTTTCCGGTGAACTTAACTATAAGTCATAAGACGAAATGGTTCCCCATTGAGAGTGAAGAGTATGCAAAAGACAGAAGTGGGGATGATAATACGGAAATTTATGAAATCAGAGAGTACAGAAATGGTGACCGTATGCAAAAAGTACATTGGAAAGTCAGTGCAAAACAGAATGATTTATATGTTAAAGAGTACAGTTATCCGTTAGGAGCAGGTGTGCTTGTTCTGTTAGAAGGTGGAAAAGTGGAGTATGGTAAAAAGGAGAACATTTCGCTGTTTTTACAGGGGGTCGCTTCTTTATCTGTAGCGATGCTTTATGAAAAATGTTCTCATTACATTGCGTGGCAAAAGAAAGGTGAGCCGTTTATTCAAAGAAGACTTATAAAAGATGAAGAAAGTTTTTATCAGTTTATTCCTGAGTTTTTGGAAATACAGGTAGATTTGCTTGAGTCAGATATGGAGGAACGTTACCGTTATCAGTATAGGAATGCTGTATATTCAACTAAGATTATTTTTACAAATACATTGGAACTACAGATAAATCAACAAGAAAGGTTACAAATTAATCAAGGGTTAGAACAATTTTTTGAAACAATGGAAATCATCGTTTAATATGGGAGAAACATGAAAAAGACAAGGATTTGGGAAGAAATAATACAGATGATTTATATAGTCATTGCACAGTTGGGGATTTTGTTTTCCGTGACGGAAACATTTTACATATCATATGATAAAGTAGAAATATATATATGTGTAGTAATTCTTTCTATTATTCTGTATATGCTGTCAAAAAGGGAACATTATGGAGGAATATTTCTTGGTGGAGGAATAGTTTTGGCAGAAAGTATACTCTTTTTCCGGCAGAAAGATGGTGTTTTCAAAGAAGTAAAACGTATTGGAAAAATCATTGCAGTACATATGGAAAATTATATGAGTAATGGAGAAATCGTTAATGTGTATGAAAATCAGAAATTTACAGCAGGGCTGTTATGTTTACTGATTTTAGTGTCAGGTGTAATTGTTCTTGCGATTGTCAGAATAAAAAGGTCACTCGGCGTGTTAGCGATTAGTTTTATTACTTTTTTTATACCGTTTATGGCGGGAAAAGAGCCGGATGCAAAGACACTTGTATGTGTAGGCGTTCTTTTGGTAACGGCAGGATTTTCAAAGAGAAAAGGAATTGAGGAAAAGGACAGAAAAACAGTCATATATTTAGGAATTATAATTGGGATTTTCTCAGTTATGATAGGTGGAATGTTGTTTCAACCGACAATCCAAAAAAGCGTGAACTATACAAAAAGATATAAGCCAAGCCTTATAGAGTTTTGGGAAAATAAACAGGCAGAGTTCTTCTCGGAAAAGACGGGAGTGGGAGGAGTAAACGGAGGGGAATTGGGCAGAGTTGACAGGTTAGAGCAGGATAATAAAATACATTTAAAAGTGACAGTCGGGGAAAAACCGAAAGATAGAATGTATTTAATGGGATTTATCGGGGAAACGTATACAGGACATGAATGGGAAGAGATAAGTGGATATGAAGATACAGGGATGTTTTATAGTATCATGGCAAATGACAAAGAGTATAGTTCGCTTTCAGATACAATAGAAATTGAGTACATTGATGCAAACAAAGAGTATGATTATCAGCCATATGGAAGTTCACTATACGGGGGAAGAAGCAGAACATTAAGTGATAAACGGATATATCAGTATTATCCGTATAATATATTGGAAACATTTCCAAATTCAAGTGAGAGGGCAAAAATTGAGGAAATTTATGGAAACAGTTTTATCAATAGATATACAACAGTCAGCAGGGAAGTGATGGAGAACTTTTCGGGAGAGGCGGAAAAATCTATATCCGGAACAGATATAGAAACGATTACGGAAGAAGTATCAGAACTGCTTAGGAGGCAAACAGAATATTCACTACATCCGGGAAAAACACCGGGGAACAGAGATTTTGCGGAATATTTCTTTTTTGAAAATAGAAAAGGATATTGTACACATTATGCAACAGTTGCCACGTTATTTTTCCGAATAAAAGGGATTCCTGCGAGATACGTTTCGGGGTATATGATTGAAGCGGGAGAATTTAAAAAACAAAAAAACGGAAAATATACGGCAGTTGTTACAGGAAGAAATGCTCATGCATGGATGGAAGCATATCATTGGGGAGAAGGTTGGCTTCCGGTGGAAACAACTCCGGGGTATGCAAAAGTTGAAAAACCGATAGAGGAAGAGCGATTCAATGAAGAATCGGATAATTTTATATCAGAAACGCCTAAAGATTCACCTCGGCAGGAAAAACCTGCTAAACAAAAACCGGAGAAGAAAAAGGAAGAAAAGAAAAAAGAACATACAAATTTGTTCATGATTACAGCAGGAGTTGTGGCAGGAGTTACAGTTGTGGGTGGAAGCGTGACAGTATATTTCTTAAAAAAGAAAAAAAAGAGGAAAAAGAGAGCAGTGGGATATAATGAAGAAATTCAGGAACTCTTCCATCAGATTTACAATAAACTTTTGCGTAAGAAGATATCCGGAAAAGAGGAATTAAATCAAGAATTTTTGGGGAAGATATGTAGTGTATATCCGGAAATTTCAAACGAGATGGGAGAGAAAATGTTGGATATTGTATACCGTGCAAATTACGGAAAAGAGCAGTTAAAAAAGGAAGATTATTTACTTTTGAAAAGGATATTTTTAGCACTTGAAAAAGAGAAATAGATGATTTATAATGTAGTTACAGACCTGAAATGTTCGATAACTTCTGTTATTTTGAACCTACAATACTTTAAACGGGATTCCTATATCTCTGTAATATGTCAGGCCTCCATTCTTGCAGTGGAAGACAGAAAAGCAGATGCGGTCGCCCACCTAGCAGATAGCTAGGAGTCAAAATACAGAAACCGGCATTTTGGGGGAAACAAAAGATAAAGGCAGTTGCAGTAATGTGACTGCTTATTTTTTTGTAATAAAACTATATTTTTACATAAGTATATAGGAAATTTTTTAAATAAGAATGAAGCGGTAAATAGAAACATACATATAGAAAAAAAGGACAAGAGGTACAAGGTGAAAAAGTGGTGGAAAGGCGTTGTTTTATCATATGGATGTGGGCTTTTTTTATGTGTATGTTTAAGTGTGGGGTTATTAACGTTGCTTGTAGATAAAGAAATACAGGGAAGGAAGAAAACATTTCCAATAAAGCAGGTACAAGAAGAAAAAAATAACAGGGAAAAGATAATCCGCGTAGCACTTAAAACGAATGGATTTAAGGAAATAGAGCATAAAGAAGTAATTTTGAAAGCGAAATCAGGAATGATTTTACAATTTGACGGTCAGGTAAGAGAATGTAAACAAAACGAAGAAATAAAAATTTTGCCGAATGATAAAATGCTTCAAAAAGGAATAATACAGATATTGCCAAAAGAAAAGGGAGATAAGATAATGGTTGTTTCGTTAAAAAGAGGATATGGGATGCCTTCTTATAGGGGAAAACTAGAGTTATATCCATCAGAAAAAGGGATTGCCATTATAAATGAATTGCCTTTGGAGGAATATTTGTATGCGGTTGTACCAAGTGAAATGCCTGCGTCTTATTCTATGGAGGCATTAAAAGTACAGGCGGTTTGTGCGAGAAGTTATGCAGAAAAACAGACAAGAGGATTTGGCTATCCGCAATATAAAGCAAATGTAGATGACAGTACGGAATATCAGGTATATGGAAATTCGAGAGAGCAGGAAAGTACGATACAGGCAGTAGATGAAACGAAGGGAGAAAAAGTATGGTATAACGGAGAAATTGCCACAACGTATTATTTTTCTACATCGTGCGGAAAGACGACAACTTCGGAGGCGTGGGGAAGTCGGAGAACAAAGCAGAATGAATATTTATGTTCGGTCGATGTGTCGGAAAATGGAAATATCTATGAGAAAAATTTGCCGTGGTATCGGTGGTCGGCGAAAATACCGGAAAAAATTTTAGAAAATCTGATTGAGAAAAATACAAAAACAGATATAGGAAAATTGTGCAATGTTGAAGTAACAAAAAGAGGAGCAGGAAATATTGCACTTCAACTTGTTGCTACGGGGGATGAAAAGAAAGTTACAGTGGATACGGAAAATAAAATCAGAAGAGCAATGGGCGGCGAGGGATATTTTCTTGAGCGACAGGATGGAAAAAAGGTAAAAAGTATGGAACTTTTGCCAAGCGCTTTTTTTGAAATAAAGAAAAATGGAAGAGAATATATTTTGACCGGCGGCGGATACGGACATGGAATTGGGATGAGTCAGACAGGAGCGAATGAAATGGCAAAACAGGGGAAAAACTATAAAGAAATTTTGAGCGTATTTTATAAGGGGATAGAAGTGAAAAAATAGATTTTTGAGGAAACTTGAAGAAAAAATAAAATCGTGCTATCATTTCATAATAGCCAAAGCCAACATAAGCCGTGTTGGCTTTGATTTTCATAGAAGAGAGCGAGGAATAGAAGTGAAAAAATGGTTGAAAAAAATAAATCAGTTGTTGGCAGCTGATGCGAATGACCATACAGGTGCATATGCTGCAATGTCAGCATTCTTTTTTATGCTTTCCTTAATTCCGATAATTTTATTACTTTTGACTCTTGTGCAATATACTTCCGTGACAAAGGTAGATGTGATGTCGGCGGTTGCACAGGTTGTACCGGATTCAATTACGCCTACGATTTTAGCAATTGTTAATCAGGTATACAATCAATCTGTGGCAGTTATTCCGATTACCGTTCTTGTAGCGTTATGGTCTGCAGGAAGGGGTGTTTTGGCAGTGACTTCAGGATTGAACTGGATTTATGATAGCCGTGAAACAAGAAATTATTTTTATTTGCGAATACGGGCGACTTTTTATACCGTTTTATTTATCGTTGTTATAGTGCTGACTCTTGTTGTACTTGGATTTGGTAACAGTATTAGTTTATTTGTGGAAGAACATATCCCTTTGGCGTCACACGTTACAAGATTTATGATTGAAATCAGAACGGTTGCAGCGTTTTTTGCCTTGTTGGTTTTTTCACTTTGTATTTATAAATTTTTGCCAAACAGAAAAGGTAAACTTTTGGCACAACTTCCGGGGGCGTTATTTACATCTGTAGGATGGCTTTTGACTTCATTTTTTGTGTCGAAATATATGGAGATTTTCAAAGGATTTGAAGATATGTACGGAAGTCTGACGACGATTGTTTTGATTATGTTGTGGTTGTATTTTTCAATGTATATTATGCTGCTTGGAGGAAAAGTGAATGTACATTTTCAGGGAAAGGAGATACAAAAAGATGATATTTGATTTTTATCCATGGAAGATGGATGTGGATGTTGAAGCAACAAAACAATTTTATATAGAAAATGATTTTGCGAAAGAACGGGAAGTAAATGCAAAGTTTTATGAAAATATGTCAGAAAAACAGAAAAACTTTTTTATTTCTCTCGGTGTCAATGCAGAAAAAATTGAGATAGAAGAAAAGATGTATGACATTCCAGAAGAAAATGATATGCCAAGGGCGAAAATACATATATGCTCAATAAAATTTTTAGTATGTGGGAAAATGTTGTCACTTCCTGACTATCAAAAGGAAATATATGGAGATGAGGAAGTTTTTGGAGAAACATTTTCTGATACGATAACTGTAGTTGAGATGCCGGAAGGAGAAAAATTACCTGTTTTTGATGTAGATGGAATGGGGTGTGTGTTTAAGCATCCTTATTTTCATTTTGATAAGGAAGTGTTTAAGCAGTGGGATTGCGGGTATGTGCTTGGTACAATATTGATTATGAAAGATTTATAATGTATTTTGCTTTAAACAACCCTTTCGGAAAGTTAAAAAATTCTTAAAAAATACAGCAAAGAATCATAACTTTTCTATAGTATACTCTAAATCAAGAAAACGAAATGGGAGGAATTAATATGAAAAAACAAAAGCAGGGATTTTTAACATTTATTTGCTCTTTAATACCCGGAGCAGGAGAACTGTATATGGGATTTGAAAAACAGGGGATGAGCATTTTAATTACATTTTGGGGAACTGTCGCTCTAGCAACTTTTACAGGGATGGCATTTATTTTGTGCGCATTGCCGATTATATGGTTCTATAGTTTTTTCCATACGCATAATCTGAAAAATTTGAGCGAGGAAGAATTTATGCTGGAGAAAGACCGATATTTAATTAATTTGGGATACCTCATTGACAATAAAGAAGAATTATTACAGAAATACCGCACGGTAATTGCAGGGGCATTGATTTTAATCGGTGTAACGGTGATTGGAAAGGCGTTAATATCGGTTCTTTGGAATATTATACCAATGTATCTGTACGATATATTTAGTTCGGCAATCCACTTGATCGGCGGTGGAATTATTGGAATCGGAATGATTATTTTAGGAGTTTATTTTCTTCGCAAACGCGATGAAGCCGAAGAAAAAGAAGAATAGGTAAATGATATGGAATTAACAACACTTTGTTATATTGAAAAAGATGACAGTTATCTGATGTTACATCGTGTCAGTAAGAAAAATGATGTGAATAAAGATAAATGGATTGGGGTAGGCGGACATTTTGAAGCGGGGGAAAGCCCTGAGGACTGCCTACTTAGAGAAGTGAAAGAAGAAACAGGTTTGACGCTTACATCTTATAGGTTCAGAGGGATTTTAACATTTTTGTTTAATGAAAATGAAGCAGAATATATCTGCCTTTACACAGCAGATGGTTTTGAAGGAGAAATGAAACCCTGTGATGAGGGAACGCTGGAGTGGGTTTCAAAAAACAAAATTCAGGAGTTGAATTTATGGGAAGGAGATAAACTCTTCTTTGAATTACTGGATAAAGATGAGCCATTCTTTTCTATGAAACTAACTTATCAGGGGGATACACTGATTGACTGCGAGGTGAATGGCAGACCGATAGTGACGCAAAAGGAATAAATTGTGAAAAAACTGTGAAAGGGGACGTAGTATTTTTAAGTTTTACTACGTCCCCTTTCACAGTTAAAATATCTTCGTTGTCCATTTTGTGCAGTCCCAGACTTCGTTTACCACATCGCAATAAAATTCAGGTTCGTGGCAAATAAGCAGGACGCTTCCGCGATATTCCTGAAGTGCGCGTTTTAATTCATCTTTTGCATCTACATCTAAATGGTTTGTAGGCTCGTCTAAAAGTAATATATTTGTTTCCTGATTGATTAGTTTGCAAAGTCGTACTTTCGCCTGTTCACCACCACTTAAGACACGCACCTGACTTTCGATATGTTTTGTTGTCAGACCACATTTTGCAAGGGCGGAGCGTACTTCGTATTGTGTGAAAGAAGGAAATTCCTTCCAAATTTCTTCGATACAAGTTGTTGTATTATTTTGTGAAGTTTCCTGTTCAAAGTATCCGATTTGCAGGTTTTCTCCCAATTCAACAGAGCCGCTTAGTGAAGGGATAAGTCCAAGAATACTTTTTAAAAGTGTTGTCTTTCCGATACCGTTTGCGCCGACAAGAGCGATTTTGTGTCCACGTTCCATAGCCAGTGTGAGTGGTTTGGAGAGTGGCTCGTCATAACCGATAACAAGGTCTTTTGTTTCAAAAATATATTTTCCGGGTGTACGTCCTGTTTTGAAATGAAATTCTGGTTTTGGGCGTTCAGCGGCGAGTTCGATAATATCCATTTTGTCCAGTTTTTTCTGACGGGACATTGCCATATTTCTTGTGGAAACACGAGCTTTGTTTCGTGCAACAAAATCTTTCAATTCGCTGATTTCCTGCTGCTGACGTTTGTATGCTGCTTCTAACTGTGCCTTTTTGACTTCATAAACTTCTTGGAAATGTTCATAATCTCCAACATATCTGTTTAATTCCTGATTTTCCATATGATAAACAATGTTGATAACATCATTTAAAAATGGTATGTCGTGGGAAATGAGAATAAATGCGTTTTCATAATCTATAAGATAACGTTTCAGCCATACAATATGTTCTTCGTCTAAATAGTTTGTAGGTTCGTCCAATAAAAGAATATCCGGTTTCTCCAATAAAAGTTTGGCGAGAAGGACTTTCGTTCGTTGTCCGCCGCTTAAATCTGTTACATCTCTTTCCAATCCTATATCCAATATGCCAAGCGCTCGTGCAACTTCTTCGATTTTGGCGTCAATGACGTAAAAGTCATGCAAAGTCAGAGTATCCTGAATACTGCCGAGTTCATCCATCAATGTCATCATTTCTTCTTCGTCAGCGTTGCCTAGAGAGTCGCAGATGTCATTCATTTTCTTCTCTAATTCAAAAAGATATGCAAAAGCAGATTTTAATACATCGCGGATGGTCATGCCCTTTTCCAAAACAGTATGTTGGTCCAAATAACCTACACGGACATTTTTTGCCCACTCGATTTTTGCTTCATCCGGTTGTAATTTGCCTGTTACAATATTTAAAAAAGTGGATTTTCCTTCGCCGTTTGCACCGACAAGACCGATATGCTCGCCTTTTAATAAACGGAAAGAAACATCCTCAAAAATAGCACGGTCGCCGAAACCGTGTGATAAATGTTCAACGTTTAATATGCTCATAGATAACTCCTTAATGTACATTCGTTTTTTATCCTATTTTACATGATAAATGTCTTTTTGTCATTAAGAATTATGTAAATGAGGACACCGGAAGGTGTCCTCTGATATTATTTCATTGTTCCTTGTGTCAAAACGGATTTGACGTGCTGTTTTTCCTCTGCAGTTGCCTTTGCAGCAGGCACATAATAACTTTTTTCGCGGGCAATGTGATAAAGTTTTTCCTGTGACATTTCACATTCATTACGCAGTTGCTTTAAACATTGTTTTAATTCTTTGTTTTCTGTCTGCGGAATCATTTCTCCAAACATCTTTAATTCACCGTTTACGCCTACAAGGGCGTCGGATACCATTGTTTTCTCGTCCATAATTGTCCTCCTATAAGAATTTTAGCAATTCCTGTTTGTTTTTCATTGCACTGTCAGCACTGTCCTGAAAAAGTTTTTTGATTTCAGGGTCTTGTGCAAAAGATGCATAGTCAGTCATTTTACAGTGTGTCGTGGAATATCCGCCGATAAGATGGCGAAGGTTTTGTAAATCCAAAATTGAGATGTCTTCCATTATATTTTCCTCCTTAAAATATAGTCATCATCCGACAAAGGTAGTATGCATCGTTTTGGGAAAACTATTCACACATTAGACGGGAAGTGTGAATAAAGGCGGAAAACAATTTACGCATGGCGGGCGTAGAGCGATACATTGCTTCAGGATGCCATTGGACACCGACTGCGAAAGAATAATCCGCAAGTTCTATTCCTTCAACAATTCCGTCAGAAGTGTGAGCGGAAGCAAGAAGACCTTTTCCTAACTGCTCAATAGCCTGATGATGAAAACTGTTCGTATAGATGATTTTTCCGATGAGTCTATGCAGTATAGTGCCGGACTTTATAATAACTTTGTGGCTGATGTCTTTTCGGGAGGAGTGTTGCATATGATTGATAAAATCTTTTTGCTTTAAGGATATGTCTTGACAGATAGTTCCGTTGCAGGCGACATTTAGTAATTGCATTCCTCTACAAATAGCAAGAATAGGTTTTCCACTTAAAAGTATGTGTCGCATAAAGCGGAGTTGAAAAATATCGAGGGTGATGTCTGTTTCTCCCAGTTTGTCCAACGGCTCCTGACCGAAAAGAAGAGGTGTAATATCTCCGCCTCCACAGAATAAAAAACCGTCACAGAGATAAATGTATTCTTGAATTGCAGTATTTGATTTCACAAGCGGGACGATAAGGGGAAGTCCGCCGGAATAACGGACAGCCTGAATATAGGCATTTGTTACAAATTGTCTGTTTTCTGAAAAACCGCAGACAATAATGGCAATTTTAGGTTTCATATTGTTTCTTTTTCCTTTTTTGTATAGTATATACCATAAGTTAAAAAACATACCGGAGGAAAGAATAATGGAAAAATTAGTTGATTTACACTGCGATACGATTTGGAAGTTGATGGATGCAGGGGAAGAAATGACATTGGGAAAAAATTCTTTTTGTGTAAATATAGATGAAATGAAGCAAGCGGATACAATGGCCCAGTTTTTTGCCTGTTTTGTAGATGTGGGGAGTTTTCCTGAAAAGGAAAGATATGAGAATGGGTATGCGTACGTTAAGAAGATGATGGAACGTATGCGAAAAGAAGTGGAAAATTTTTCGCAGGAGATTGTATTTGCAAGAAATGGAGAAGAAATAGAAAAGAACAGAAAAGCGGGAAAGATTTCTGCTCTTCTTACCGTGGAAGAAGGCGGTGTATTAAACGGAAAAATAGAACGGGTAGAGGAACTTTGGAGTATGGGGATACGCCTGATAACAATTTTGTGGAACTATGAAAATTGCATAGGGTATCCGAACAGCGAAAGGTCCGAAATTATGAGAAAAGGATTAAAGCAGTTTGGTTTTGAAGTTGTAGAGAAGATGAATGAGAGAAAAATGCTTGTTGATGTATCGCATTTGTCGGACGGTGGTTTTTGGGATGTGGTAAAGACGAGTAAATGTCCGGTTGTGGCATCGCACTCAAATGCAAGGGAAATCTGTCCGCATCCGAGAAATCTGACAGATGAGATGATAAGGGCTTTGGCGGAGAAAGGCGGTGTTATTGGAATAAATTTTTATCCAAGATTTATTAGGAAAAATAAAAAAGCGAATGTGGAAGACATTGTGACACACATTCGTCATATAGTAAATATCGGTGGAATAGAGAGCGTGTGCATTGGAACGGATTTTGACGGATTTTCGGGGGAAAGTATTGAAATAGAAAGAGCCGGGCAGATGTATCTGCTTTATAATACGCTGAAAAGCGCAGGATTTACGGAGAAACAGATAGAAAAGATTTGGTGGAAAAATGCAATGCGTGTTATACATGAAGTGATATAATTGTAATATAAATGTAATAAAAAGTGTGTTGACAGTGCGACACACTTTTATTAAAATGTAAGTGTACTAACAGTGATAGTACACGCTAAACGGTAGAAAGGAGAAAATATGATTGCAATCGATTATCAGAATAGGAAGCCGATTTATGAACAGATAGTGGAGAAATTTCAAATGTTGATACTCAAAGAAATTTTGCCTTCGGGAAGTCAGATGCCGTCTGTGCGTTCTTTGGCAGTAGAACTTTCTATCAATCCCAATACAATTCAAAAGGCATATACAACTCTGGAACAACAGGGATACATATATTCTATCAAAGGGCGAGGTAACTTTGTCGCGGAAAGTACCGAATTGAAAGAACAGAAAAAAGCCTCTTTTTTGGACAAGATAAGAGAACTTGTCATAGAAGGGATAGAGTTGGGGATTTCAAAGCAGGAATGTATGAATATGTTTGAGAACTGTTGGAAGGAGGAGAGTAGTTCATGATTGAAGTGCGAAATGTCTGCAAAACATTTGATGAAATTAAAGCGATTGACCGTGCGACAACGAAGATTATGGAAGGACAGATTTTTGGGCTGGTAGGAAGTAATGGAGCGGGAAAGAGTACTTTTCTTAGAATGTTGAGTGGAGTATTAAAGGCAGATGAAGGGGAGATACTGATTGACGGGAAAGATGTGTATGAAAATATAGAAGTGAAAGCAAATATTTGTTTTTTATCTGATGTGGCATATTTTCCGGCAAATGCAACAGGGAAGATTATGAGAGATTACTATGCTATGTTTTATAAGAACTTTGATTCTTCTCAATTCGATAACCTGGCGGAAAAGTTTCAGTTGGATATACACCGTAAGATCAGTACATTTTCAAAAGGAATGCAGAAACAGTTGTCTATGATATTGGGAGTGTGTACGAATACAAAATATTTGTTTTGTGATGAAACGTTTGACGGACTTGATCCGGTTATGCGACAGGCAGTAAAAAGTCTTTTTGCTTCAGAAGTGATAAACAGAGGATTTACGCCTATTATTGCTTCGCATAATCTAAGAGAATTGGAAGATATTTGTGACTGCATAGGACTTTTACATAAAGGTGGAATTTTATTTACAAAGGATTTGGAAAATATGAAATTTCATATTCATAAAGTGCAGTGTGTAATTGCAAATCCGGTACAGGAGGAAAGACTGCTTGCGGAGTTGGATGTGCTTTATCACGAAAAGCAAGGGTCGATTTTAAGTTTTATTTCAAGAGGAACAAGAGAAGAAATTATGGAAAGAGTGGAAAAAAAAGAACCGATATTTATGGAAACAGTGCCACTTTCTCTTGAAGAGATATTTATCAGTGAAATGGAGGTAGAAGGATATGACGTCAAAAATTTCCTACTCTAAATTGATAAAAGAAGATATAAAGAAAAGGGCATGGCTATTGCTTGTGTCGATTACCATTTTTGTTATAATCATTCCGATATTAAGTGCTATTAAGATAGAGGGGGCATTGCCGGGAGGAGTGAACAGCACTTATGCGAATTGGAAAGAGGTCAAAAACTGGTTTGTAACGGAAATAGGATTTTCCAATAAATATATGTGGTTTGCTATTAGTGCAGGGGGCATATTGAGTGGGATAACTTCTTTTTCTTACCTACACTCAAAGAAACAGATTGATTTTTATCACAGCCTTCCGGTGAAGAGGGAAACATGGTATTTCGTAAATTGTTTAAGCGGAATTATTCAGATAGTTGTGCCGTACATTATCGGTTACATTTTTATGGTGATTATCGGTGTGATGAAAGGTGTCGCAAGCCCAAAACTTCTTCATCAGAGCGGTGTCGTTATGGGGATGACGATACTTGTGTTTTTACTGATATATGGAACAACATCTCTCGCAATGATACTTACGGGAAAATTGCTTGTAGGGGTACTTGGAACGGCAATATTTTTAACATGGGGTTCTGTTATTGTAGCATTGAAAAATTATGTGATGCTGCAAATATTTGATAATTACATGACGGAAGAAACGGTAACAGGTTTCATTGAAAATATGATAGGCAGTGGAGCATGGTATTCTCCTGTATTAATTTCTGAAAGAATAAAGAATTATAGTAATTTGGGAAAACCGGTGTTTCCTATTGTTATGGCAATGATTTTGGCAATATTATTTATTTTTGGGGTAGGACTTCTGGCTTTTAAAGAGCGAAAAATGGAAAATGTAGGGAAAGCTATCGTTTTTTCCAAGGTGGAGTCTATCGTACAGATTATTATTACAGTGACGGCGGGAATGTTTTTTGCTGTTATTGTAAGCAGTCAAAATCAGGTAAAAGGAATGAAAATCAGTTGGATGTATGGGATAGCGGTGATTTCTATAGTGATTATTTATGCTGTGATTTCTTTTGTTTATCATGGAGATATCAGACTGTTGTTTCAAAAGAAAATACCTCTCTGTATTTGTATGGTGGTAACGCTTATTGCTTTGACGGCAGTTCGATTTGATGTTTTGGGATATGATGAATATATGCCGGAACAGGAAAAACTAAAGGCGATGGCGGTGGATTCTTATGATGTGGATTATTTGATGAATTACAGAGAGCAGTGGGGAGAAGAAGGATATAAGGAGAATTTGGCAAAGTTAAAAACAACACAGTTTAATGATGTATATTCTTTGATAGAGGAAACGATTAAAGAAAATGACGGAGATAATACAGGAAAATCTATTGTTAATGTAGGATATTATTTGAAAACTGGAAGAGTAATTTACAGAAGTTACCATATTGACAGGGATAAACTGCTTCGCTGTATAGATAAACTGATGTTAGATGAACAGTATAAAGGTGAAATATTAAAAGGGGGAGAGTTAGATGCTTCCAAAGTAAAAGTTTTTAATTTTGAAAATGTAAAATCAGAATATGTTCCGATAAAACTTAATAAAGAGGAAAGAGAAAATTTATTTAAAATATACTATAAAGATATGGAAACATATCCGTTGTCTGAAGTTTTGGATGGAGAAGTTCTTGGAAGGTTATACTGTTCAGGATACGGAGAAGAAAGGATTTTGTATGTTTTTAAAGAGTATAAAGGGTTTATTAATGCTTTGAAAAAATATTGTGAGGTTCCGGATAAGATTGAGCAGTCGGATGTAGTTTCTATAACAGTGGAAGATTACAGAGAACGGAATAATATGAAAGACATAACTATTCAGGCGGAAGATAAGGAGAAAATTAAAAGCATATTGGAAAGTTTGAGTTATACGGAAATGGGAGCGCTAAATGATAAAATCGAA
The DNA here is from genome assembly GCF_054601575.1 of Faecalimonas canis. Classification (NCBI taxonomy): domain Bacteria; kingdom Bacillati; phylum Bacillota; class Clostridia; order Lachnospirales; family Lachnospiraceae; genus Faecalimonas; species Faecalimonas canis. The sequence continues at coordinate 27,756 of NZ_BAAHSI010000020.1, forward strand.
CCAAATATAAGTGTTACGGTTACAACGGAAAACTGTACAACAGGTGCATTTATGGAAAAAGATAAAATACCGAAATTTTTAGATGAATAGGAAAAGGGGAATACAAATGAAAAATACAAGGGGAAGAAAACGTAGAAATAGAAGACGGATAATATTTATTTGTAAAATAGCGGTTTGTTTTGCAATCTGTGTGGGAGTAATATTTGGATTAAAGGCGGCGGCAGAGATGGTTTTACAGGGAGAAAGTAAAATTATTTTGAAACCGGTTGGAATGGAAATTCGGGAAGGGGAGAAAATTCCCGAAATAAAAGCCAACATTATGGTAGAAGGGGAGCAAGATATTATACTGGATAAAAAATCGGATAAAACTATAAAAGATTTAGTGACTGAATTAAAAAAGGGAGAAAATTATACGGTCATTTGTCAGACGGATGGTAAAACAGAGGGAAGTTTTCCGGTAAAAATTGTTTTGAAAAAAGAGCTAGAAAAGAAATTAAAGAATGAATGGAAAGGGATAGTGTCTATTAAAACAGAAACAGCAACGCTTCATGTGAAAAATGCTGTAGGTGACTGGGAAGGAAAGAAATTTAAGAAGGCGAACGGACAATATGCTGTGAATGAATTTGTACAACTAAAAGACGGAAGATATTATTTTGATGAAAATGGGGAGAAAGTGACAGGTCAAAAAAAGATAGGCGTTAAGCAGTGCGTATTTTCGGAGGACGGAAAATTGCAGTCGGAAAAATTTATCGGAATAGATCCGACAAAACCAATGATAGCAATTACGTTTGATGACGGACCGGGAGCGGAAGCAGGAAGAATTCTAGATGTACTGGAAAAATACAATGCGAGGGCAACATTTTTTATGGTAGGACCGAGGGTAAATACATATCCTGAAACGGTAAAAAGAATTGCGGCGTTAAACTGTGAATTGGGAAACCATTCCACAAATCATCCGAAATTGACGAAATTGGATGTGGCAGGTATTCAAAGGGAAATACAGACAACAACAGATGCTATCTCGAAGGCGACGGGAGGAAGAAAACCTACAGTTATGCGTCCGCCGTTTGGAGCCGTGAATGAAACGGTGAAACAGACCGTGGGACTTCCCATTATTATGTGGTCAGTGGATACGCTGGATTGGAAAACGAGAAGTACACAGGCGACTATTGACAGCGTATTAAATAATGCAAAAGACGGAAGTATTGTTTTAATGCATGATATTCATAAGCCGTCAGTGGATGCTGCTGTTCAACTAATTCCGAAATTAATTGAGAGAGGTTACCAGTTAGTGACAGTAAGCGAATTAGCACAGGCGAGAGGGATTCATTTAGAAAATGGAGTGAAATATTCACAGTTTTACCGATAGTAAAAAAGATTGTGCAGTTGCGCAATCTTTTTTGATGCTTCCGAATAGAAAGACGATGCAAGGACATAATATGTTAAAAAGAGATGTTATGGGAGGCATATGATTTATGGTTGGATTTCTTATCGCTTTACTGTCGGGAGCGTTGATGAGCGTACAGGGAGTATTTAATACGCAGGTGACAAAGACAACGGGAATGTGGGTGTCTAATGCGTGGGTGCAGTTGACGGCATTTTTACTATGTATAGTAGCATGGTTTTTTGCAGGGCGGGACAGTGTGATGACTATCGCAAAAGTTGAGCCTAAATATGTTCTTCTCGGAGGGGTTATCGGAGCGGGAATTACATGGACTGTTATCAAAAGTATGGAGCAGTTAGGACCGGCAAAAGCAGCACTGCTTATTGTTATTTCCCAGTTGATTATTGCCTATGTTATTGAGGTTTTGGGGTTGTTTGGAGTGGAAAAACAACCACTTGAGTGGAGGCGTGTAATAGGCATGATAATTGCACTTATCGGAGTGGGAATTTTCCAGTGGAAGTAGTTGCATTTAAAATAGAAATTCGTTACAATATGAATGTCTAAGCATAGAGGGGTATTGTAATTTAGGAGAATTACAAGGAGGATTTATGCGTAGAAAGATATATTATTGTTTGGGAATTTGTATAATGATTTGTATACTGGCCGGCTGTCAGAGGAAAGAAACAGTTCAACTTGAAGAGGTGACGAGTAAGGAAGACACAAAAGAGAAGGAAATTGTTTCAGAGAAAATACAAGTTGTTTATGTGTGCGGTGCAGTGAAAAAACCGGGAGTTTACAGACTGCCTGCCGGAAGTCGTATATATGAAGCTATTGAAATGGCAGGAGGCATGACGGAACAGGCAGACGAAACGGCTCTGAATCAGGCAGAGAAAGTAAAGGACGAAGAGCAGATTTTCGTTCCGGAAAAAGTGATTGATGCAAAAGAGGGAGAAGATTCACAGGAAAGCACAGAGAAAGATGACGGCAAAGTTAATCTGAATACGGCAACGGAGGAAGAACTGATGACTTTAGCGGGAATCGGACAGTCTAAGGCGAAGAGTATTATACAGTATAGAGAGAAAAAAGGGAGATTCAAATCAATAGAAGAAATAATGAAAATTGAAGGAATCAAAAGCGGAGTGTTTAATAAAATAAAAGAACAGATTGTAGTGAGATAAGGGAGAATGTTATGGGAAAAAAGGTTTTGGTTGTAGATGACGAAAAACTCATTGTAAAAGGAATCCGCTTTAGTCTGGAACAGGACGGCATGGAAGTGGATTGCGCATATGACGGAGAAGAGGCACTGGAGAAAGCAAAGGCAGAAGAGTATGACTTAATTTTATTGGATGTTATGCTTCCGAAATATACAGGGTTTGAAGTTTGTCAGATGATAAGAGAATTTTCAGATGTTCCTGTCGTTATGCTGACGGCAAAGGGTGATGATATGGATAAGATTTTAGGGCTGGAATACGGTGCTGATGATTACATAACAAAACCGTTTAATATATTGGAAGTCAAGGCACGTATTAAGGCGATTATGCGCCGTACGGGTAAAAACGTAAAAGAAAAAGAAGATAAAAATGTTATTCTGAAAAATGATATGAAGATTGACCGTCAAAGCAGAAGAGTTCATGTGGGCGGAAAAGAGATTAATTTGACAGCGAAAGAATTTGATTTACTTGAACTGTTGGCAACAAATCCGGATAAAGTGTATAGCAGGGAAGAACTGCTTAATATTGTTTGGGGATATGAATATCCGGGTGATGCGAGAACGGTTGACGTTCATGTCAGACGACTTCGGGAGAAAGTAGAGCCAAATCCGAGTGAGCCGAAGTATGTATATACAAAGTGGGGAGTTGGTTACTATTTTAGGGGTTAAGGAGAAAATGAAAAACAAGTTCTTCAAAAGTCTGCGTTTTCGCATTCTTTTGTTGCTTGTTGTTTTCGGGATTATTCCATGTATGATTTTAAAATCAGCAATTTTGGATAATTATATTGAAAGAACCGTATCTGCAAGAACGGCGGAGATTCAAAATCAATGCACAATTCTATCGAATCAGTTAAAAAGTTACAATTATTTGATTGATGCCAAATCTGAAGTAATCAACGCAGAACTGACACAACTTTCCAACATTTATAACGGACGTATTTTAGTAATCAATGATGAATTTCGGATTGTAAAGGACACATATGAACTGGAAGAAGGAAAGACGGTTGTTTCGGAAGATGTTTTGAAATGTTATCGGGGAAAAGGAACAATTTATCACGATAGGAAAAACCATTATGCTGAAGTAACTATACCGGTTAAAGATGGAAAAAAAGTTGTTGGAGTTATTCTAATGAGTTTTTCAACGGACGCCATTTTAAATAATCAGATAGAGTTGGAAACGAAAGCAACAATTATTGTCATTACAATGGCGTTGATTATTTTACTTTTGGCATTTGTGTTATCTGCACTTATGGTAAAACCTTTTGCAAGAATTACAAAGTCGATTGAAGATGTAAATGAAGGTTATGATTCGGACAATCTTCATGAGAATGCTTATACGGAAACAACATTGATTTCAGAAGCGTTTAATAAGATGCTCGGTCGATTAAAGGTAGTTGACGATTCAAGACAGGAGTTTGTATCTAACGTTTCACATGAGTTGAAGACTCCGCTTACATCTATGAAAGTGCTTGCAGACTCTTTGCTGGCACAGGAAAATGTTCCGGTGGAACTGTATCAGGAATTTATGGGAGATATTGCGGAAGAAATCGAGAGGGAAAATAAAATTATTAATGATTTACTTTCTCTTGTTAAAATGGATAAAACGACAATGAATCTTACCGTACAGCAGGAGAATATAAATGAACTTGTGGAGCGTATTTTAAAACGTCTTCGTCCGATAGCGGCACAGCGAAATATTGAACTTGTGTTTGAATCTTTTCGTCCGGTGACGGCGGAAGTGGATGAGGTGAAATTGACGCTGGCATTATCAAATCTTGTGGAGAACGCAATTAAGTACAATAAAGATGATGGATGGGTGCACGTTTCTCTAAATGCAGACCATAAATATTTCTATGTAAAAGTAGCGGATTCGGGAATAGGAATTCCGAAAGCGGATACAGAACATATTTTTGAAAGATTTTATCGGGTTGATAAATCGCATTCAAGGGAAATCGGTGGTACGGGACTTGGACTTGCCATAGCCCGAAACGCTATAGTTATGCATAGAGGTGCAGTAAAAGTGTATAGTGAAGAGGGCGAGGGAACGACATTTACTGTTCGTGTTCCATTGACTTACATTGTCTAAAAGAGGGAAAGTATATGAAGAGGCAGAAAATAATAGTAATAATAGGTTTATTAATGCTTGTGCTTTTGTCGGGCTGCCAATCGAAAGAGGAAAAAGAAGGGAAAGGTCCTTTTCTATATTATGTGAATATGGAGGGGACGGCACTGGAAAAGGAATCTTATGAGATAAAAGAAAAGACACCTAAAAAAGCGGTGGATAAAATGCTTGAAAAATTGGCAGAAACACCGGAGGATATTGAAGTGAAGGCTTCTATTCCATCTAAAGTAAAGATAAAAAAAGCAGAAGTAAAAGCAAATGAAGTTCATATTTATATGAATGAAAAATATGCAGAGTTAGAAGAGGTGCCGGAAATTCTTTGCCGTGCATCCATTGTACAATCTTTGACGCAGATTGAGGGAATTGAAAAAGTAGCATTTTATATCGGCAAAGAACCACTCAAAACAAAAAGTGGTGATATTGTAGGATTTATGAAAGCGGACTCTTTCGTGCGAGATACAAAAAACGCATTGAAATCAAGTCAGCAGACGACTTTAACGCTATTTTTTCCAAATGAAAAAGGGGACAGGCTTGTTTCTGAAAAAGTGAATGTAAGATATTCAGGGGATACATCTATAGAGAAATTGGTTATTGAGCAGTTAATGGAAGGACCTGAGATGAGCGGGGCAAAACAACTTTTATCTCCACAGGTAAAGGTATTGAATGTATCGATAAAAGACGGAATATGTTATGTGAACTTTGACAAGCAGTTTTTAGAGCAGAAGTATGACGTTGAGCCAAGGGTAACTATTTACGGTATTGTTAATTCGTTAATCAGTAACGGGAAAGCGAGCCGTGTACAGATTGCGGTGGAAGGGAAAACATCGGTAAAATTTCAAGAGATTGTTTATTTAAATGAGCCTCTTGACAGGAATGTGGAATTAGTAGAGCAAAAGTAATGAGAAAAAGACCACTTTGTATGGTTTGTACTGTTCTTATCACTACTCAGATTTTTTTACTCGTGGCGGGAATAAGGAAAATGGTTCCCGTCACAGAGTTATTTAAGGCTTTTGAGGGAAAGCAGGTTAATGTATCGGGACAGATTTATCGAAAAGAAAAAAGTTCTAACGGGCAAATCTTATATCTGAAAGATGCGTATATTCAGTATCGAAATCACAAATTAGAAAAGATAAAAATAACAGTTTATGACAAAGAGAAGAAGAATCTCGCACTCGGTAATCAAGTTTTTGTAGGGGGAACGCTTCGTTTTTTTGACGTACCTAGAAATTTCGGGAATTTTAATCAGAAATTTTATTATGAAAAGCAGGAAATTTCTATGTCCGTTTTTTCTGCAAAATTAAGAGTATTATCGGGGAAAGTTTGGAAGATAAGAAATCAGTTGTCAATTTTTCGTGAGAAATGTTATCAAATTGTACACAACGCACTGGGAGAAGAAAAGGGAGGTATGATAAGCGCTATATTGCTGGGTGAAAAAAGTGAGGTGAATCCGAAGTGGAAAGAGTTATATCAGGTAAATGGTATTGGGCATATTTTGGCAATATCCGGTCTTCATCTGTCTTTTATCGGAACTTTATTTTATAGCGGTTTACGGAAAATAGGAATATCCTGCAAAGTAGCAGGGGGATTGGTTGGTATTTTTCTTGCATTGTATACGATAATGACGGGAGCGGGGGTATCTACGCTTAGAGCATTCTTAATGTTTGTTGTAAAAATTGGAGCAGATATAACGGGGAGAGTATATGACTTGTCGACAAGTCTTAGCGTGACGGCCGCTATAATTATCAGTTGGCGTCCGCAGTATTTTTTCGATGCGGGATTTCTACTCTCTTTCGGTGCGGTTTTTGGTATTATTTTGCTGAAACCGATTTTAGAAATGTTATTTTCCTGTGGGAAGAAATGGATGGAACCGATTTATTTCAGTTTGGCAATTCAATTGTTTTTGCTTCCGATTACACTTTACTTCTTTTTTGAAGTGCCGACTTATGCCCTTTTTTTAAATATGATTGTTATCCCGCTTATGCCGTTTTTACTTGGATTGGCGTTTTTTGGGGTGGCTATCAGTTTCTTTTGGCAATCTTTTGGTATGTGGATGTTGAAGGGGAGCAGTTTTTTTCTGATGATATATAATCATTTGTGCGAAAGGATAATTGAACTTCCAAACCCAAGAATTGTTTTAGGAAGACCAGAGGGGTGGCAAGTGGTATGCTGCTATTTGCTTTTATTTCTTTTTGTACTACATATGAAAAGGAAAGAAAAAGTGGAGAAACGATACAGAAAAATACTGTTTTTCTTCAGTATTTTTCTAGTTGTTATTCCGCAGCATTTTTCTAAAGGACAGTTGGAAATAACGATGCTAGATGTGGGGCAGGGAGATGGTATTTTCCTGCGTGGACCTTTGGGAACGACTTATTTGATTGACGGGGGTAGCAGTGATGTGAAAAATGTTGGTAAATATCGGATAGAACCTTTTCTGAAGGCGAAAGGGGTGGAAAAATTAGATTATATTTTTATTTCCCACGGAGATTTGGACCATTTAAGTGGAATCGATGAAATGCTAGAAAGACAGAAGAGAGGAGTTATTATTGAAAATCTTGTTCTTCCGACAAAAGTGGTATGGGATAAAACATTGACAAAACTGGCAAATAAGGCGTTACATTATGGAACAAGAGTGTTTATTTTGGAGCAAGGAGAAAAAATGACAGAGGGAGAAATGAAGTTAGAGTGTGTTTTTCCAGGGAATAATTACGAGGGAAAAGTGGGGAATGCAAGTTCCATGGTACTATCCTTACAGTATAGAGAATTTGATATATTATTTACAGGAGATGTGGAGGGGGAAGGCGAGGATAAGTTGCAGGATGCGATAAGAACAACGTATGATGTACTGAAGGTTGCACATCATGGTTCAAAATATTCTACGAAGGAAGAATTTTTGAATAAAGTTTGGGTAAAAATCGGACTTATTTCCAGTGGAAGAAAAAATTCCTACGGCCACCCTCATAAAGAATTATTACAAAGGCTCGAAAAAGACAATATAAAAGTATACGGTACAAAAGAAAATGGGAGTGTGACGATAAAGACAGATGGAAAGGAAATGGAGTTGGAGTGTTATTTATTTTCCTTGCAGAAAAAATAAGATTTGATTATACTGAAAAGAGAATATATGCGAGGTAAGAATGATGAAAAGTCTGAATGAAGATTTAAAGACGGGAAAATTTAAGCAGGTTTATCTTCTGTTCGGGGAAGAAAATTATTTAAAAAAGCAATATAAAGACAGACTGACAAAGGCGTTGATTTCTGAAGAAGATACAATGAATTATGCGTATTATGAAGGAAAAGGAATAGATGTCAGGGAAATTATTGACTTGGCGGAAACGATGCCTTTTTTTAGCGAACGGAGATTGATTGTTATTGAAAATTCAGGATTTTTTAAAAATGCTACGCCTGAACTTGCAGAATATATGAAAGATATTCCTGAAACGACCTATTTTGTTTTTGTGGAAACGGAACTGGACAAAAGAAGCAAATTGTTTAAAGCGGTAAAAGACAAGGGAAGAATTGTGGAACTTGCCAGACAGGATGAAAAGACGCTTGCGCGATGGATTTACGGAAATGTAAAAAAAGAAGGAAAACAGATTACGGAATCCTCCATTTATTATTTACTGTCCAAATGCGGAACAGATATGGAAAATTTGCAGAAAGAAATGGAAAAATTGTTTTGCTATACATTGGATAAAGAAGTCATACAAATAGAAGATATAGACGCAATTTGTACAACACAGATTACAAACGAGATTTTTGATATGGTAAATGCGGTTGCGGAGAAAAAACAGAAAAGAGCGTTGGACAGATATTATGATTTACTTGCATTAAAAGAACCGGCAATGAGAATTTTATATCTTCTTTCCAGACAGTTTCGTCTTTTGATGGAAGTAAAAGAAATGACGGGGCAGGGATATGATAAAAAGTCGATTGCATCTAAATCGGGTCTTCATCCATTTGCCGTTGGAAAATATATAGAACAGTCAAGACGATTTTCCAAGAAAGAACTGAGAAACATTCTTGAGGATAGTGTGGATATAGAAGAAAGAGTAAAAACAGGGCGATTACAAGATGTGCTGGCGGTGGAACTTTTCATTGTCAAATACTCTTCAAATAGTGTATAATAGTCAATTAGATTAGAGTAATGGAGGAACAAACGTGGCAGGAATAGAACAGAGTAAAATACGAAATTTTTGCATTATTGCACATATAGATCACGGCAAGTCAACTTTGGCAGACCGTATTATTGAAAAGACAGGACTTTTGACAAGTAGGGAGATGCAGTCACAGGTTCTTGACAATATGGAACTGGAAAGAGAACGAGGGATTACAATTAAAGCACAGACAGTTCGTACAGTTTACCGTGCGAAAAATGGTGAGGAATACATTTTTAACTTAATTGATACACCGGGGCATGTGGATTTCAACTATGAAGTATCAAGAAGTCTTGCTGCTTGTGACGGTGCGATTCTTGTAGTTGATGCCGCGCAAGGTGTGGAAGCACAGACATTGGCAAATGTATATTTAGCGTTAGACCATGACTTAGATGTAATGCCGGTTATCAATAAGATAGATTTGCCTAGTGCAGAGCCGGAAAGAGTAATAGAAGAAATTGAAGATGTTATTGGAATTGAGGCGGAAGATGCACCGCGTATTTCTGCGAAAACAGGGTTAAATGTAGATGATGTTCTTGAACAGATTGTGGAGAAAATTCCGGCGCCGACAGGGGATGCCAACGCACCTTTGCAAGCATTGATTTTTGATTCTGTGTATGATTCTTATAAAGGGGTTATTGTATTTTGCCGAATTAAAGAAGGAACAGTGAAAAAAGGAACAACTATTCAGATGATGGCAACCGGAGCGAAAGCAGAAGTTGTGGAAGTTGGATATTTTGGAGCAGGGCAGTTTATTCCTTGTGATGAACTGAGTGCGGGAATGGTTGGTTATATTACAGCGAGCCTTAAAAATGTAAAAGATACACGAGTTGGTGATACAATCACAAATGCGGCAAATCCTTGTAAAGAGGCTCTTCCGGGATATAAGAAAGTACAGCCGATGGTGTATTGCGGTATGTATCCGGCAGACGGAGCAAAATATCAGGATTTAAGAGATGCCTTAGAAAAGTTACAGTTAAATGATGCCGCACTTCAATTTGAACCGGAAACCTCTATTGCGTTGGGATTCGGTTTCCGATGCGGATTTTTAGGGTTACTTCATTTGGAAATCATTCAGGAACGTTTAGAGAGAGAATATAATTTAGATTTGGTAACAACAGCACCGGGCGTTATTTATAAAGTGCATAAAACGAATGGGGAGGTTATTGATTTAACAAATCCATCAAATCTTCCGGATCCTGCGGAAATCGATTACATGGAAGAACCTATGGTAAAAGCGGAAATTATGGTTACTTCAGAATTTATCGGGGCTATAATGGATCTTTGCCAAGAAAGACGAGGCGTATATCAGGGAATGGAATATATTGAAGAAACAAGAGCGGTTCTTCATTATCATTTACCATTAAATGAAATTATTTATGATTTCTTTGATGCATTAAAATCACGCTCAAGAGGATATGCTTCATTTGATTATGAAATGCTCGGTTATGAAAAATCCGAACTGGTTAAACTGGACATTCTTATTAATAAAGAAGAAGTGGATGCCTTATCTTTTATTGTATTTAGTGGAAGTGCTTATGAACGTGGAAGAAAAATGTGTGAAAAATTAAAAGAAGAAATACCAAGACAGTTGTTTGAAATACCGATTCAGGCTGCTGTGGGAAGCAAAATTATTGCAAGAGAAACGGTAAAAGCAATGCGTAAAGACGTACTCGCGAAATGTTACGGTGGAGATATTTCCCGTAAGAGAAAACTGTTAGAGAAACAAAAAGAAGGAAAGAAGAGAATGCGTCAGGTGGGAAATGTAGAAATTCCACAGAAAGCATTTATGAGTGTATTGAAACTGGACGATAAATAACTTCAATTGGGGACGTAGTAAAATGAAGAAATGCTACGTCCCCAATTGAAGTTTACCCCGTCCCTTTTTGGAGGGTATGAAGATGAGAAGAGATTTAGAATTATATATTCACATTCCATTTTGTGTGAAAAAGTGTGCATATTGTGATTTTTTATCAGGACCGGCAAATAAAGAAACAATAGAGGAGTATGTGCAGGCTCTTATCCGTGAGATAAAATCGGTTGAAAGTATGAAAGAGATGTATCAGGTGGTTACTATTTTTGTGGGTGGCGGAACGCCGTCTGTTTTAGAAGGAGAACAGATAGAGCGAATTTTTGAGGCAATTAGAGAAAGATTTGGACTGGATGATGAAAGTGAGATTACAATTGAAGCAAATCCGGGAACAGTGACGAGAGAAAAAATGCAGGCGTACAAGCGTGCGGGAATAAACCGCATCAGTTTCGGTCTACAATCTGCTAACAATGAAGAGTTAAAGAAACTTGGAAGAATACATACATATGAAGAGTTTTTGGAAAGTTATATGCTGGCTCGGGAGGAAGGATTTGATAATATCAATATTGATTTGATTTCTGCTATTCCTAATCAGACAGTGGAAAGTTGGAAAAGTACGGTAGATAAGATTTTAAAATTGCAACCGGAACATATTTCAGCATATAGTTTGATTGTAGAAGAAGGAACACCTTTTGAAAAAATGTATGGTGAGGACGGAAGCAAGAAAGAAGAACTTCCAAGTGAGGAAGAAGAGCGTATGATTTATCAAAAAACGAAGGAGTGGCTTAAAGAAGCGGGATATGAACGATATGAAATTTCCAATTATGCGAAGAAAGGGTATGCTTGCAGACATAATCTAGGTTATTGGGAGAGAAAAGAATATTTAGGGTTGGGGCTTGGAGCGTCCTCTCTTATAGGAAATGTACGTTTTCAAAATACAAGTGAGATGAAAATATATTTACAATGTGCTGATAATGAAGAAAAGAGAATAGAAAACAGAGAAGTTCTGACAAAAGAAGAGGAATTGGAAGAAACGATTTTTTTAGGTTTGCGGAAAATGCAAGGAATTTTAAAAAGGGAAGTGGAATCTTTTTGTGGAGAGCAGATAGAAAAAATGATTTGTCAGGGGTTTTTAGAGGAAAAGGAAGGAAGAATTCGTTTGACAGATAAAGGAATTGACATCAGTAATTATGTGTTTGCTGAGATACTATCGTAGATATACACGGATTTTGACGTTCTTATTAAAATCAGATATAATATATTTCATAAGATAATGGAAACTACAAAGGAGAGAGAAACATGACATATAATGAACTGTTAGAACAGGCAAGACAAGAAGTCGGTCCGTACTGCAAAGCCTGCCCGGTATGTAACGGAAAAGCGTGCAAAAATCAGATGCCCGGACCGGGAGCAAAAGGAGCAGGCGATACCGCTATACGCAATTATGAAAAGTGGAAGGATATTCGTCTGCAGATGGATACGATTGGAAAAAATCAAAAAGCAGATACAACATTTAATATTTTTGGAAAAACTTTTCGCTATCCGTTATTTGCAGGTCCGGTAGGTGCGGTTAATTTACATTATGGGAAAAAATATAATGATGAATCTTACAATAACATTTTAGTTTCAGCTTGTGCAGAAGCGGGAATTGCGGCGATGACAGGGGACGGTGTAAATGAGAATGTTATGAAAGTGGCTACAGAAGCAATTAAAAAAGCAAATGGAATCGGAATTCCGACAATAAAGCCGTGGGATATGGAGAAAATTCAAGAAAAAATAAAATTGGCAGATGCGTCAGGTGCATTTGCGGTAGCAATGGATATAGATGCGTCAGGATTACCGTTTTTACAGGCGGAAAATTCAGGAGCAGGGAAAAAATCAGTGGAGGAATTACATCGCATTGCAAAAAGTACATATGCTCCGTTTATCGTAAAAGGAATTATGACCGTTCGTGGAGCATTGAAAGCAGAGTCTGCGGGAGCAGATGCAATTGTTGTTTCTAATCATGGCGGAAGAGTGCTTGATCAGTGTCCTGCAACAGCGGAAGTGCTTGAAGAAATTGCAAATGCAGTCAAAGGGAAAATGAAAATTTTTGTGGACGGAGGTATCCGTTCGGGAGCGGATGTATTTAAGGCACTTGCTTTAGGAGCGGACGGCGTCATTATTTGCAGACCATTTGTAACGGCTTTATACGGTGGAGGAGAAGAAGGCGTAAAATTATATATTGAAAAAATAGGACAGGAACTTGCAGATGCAATGGAAATGTGTGGGGCAAATGCATTGAAAGAAATTACGAAAGAAATGATTTGGCGTCCTTAGGAAGAGAAAAGGCATGGGGAAAACTCATGTCTTTTTTGATAATAAAAACTATAAAAAATATATAAACACTGTTGACAAACGAAAAACATAGTGCTATCTTAATATTCGTAAGGTGTTAGCACTCGAAAGTTATGAGTGCTAATAAAACGAAAAGGAGGTAAGAGATGAAGTCAAATCAGGAACTAGATGCGAGAAAGATGAAAATTCTTCAGACAATCATCAAAACGTATTTAGAAACAGGTGAACCGGTTGGCTCAAGAACAATTTCAAAATATACAGACTTGAATTTAAGTTCTGCGACAATACGAAATGAGATGGCTGATTTGGAAGATTTAGGCTACATTATTCAACCTCATACATCGGCAGGAAGAATTCCTTCGGATAAAGGTTACAGACTTTATGTCGATATGCTGATGGAAGAAAAAGAGCAGGAAGTCACCGGCATGAAAGAGCAGATGCTCGAAAAGGCAGATAAGATGGATCAGTTATTAAAGCAGGTGGCGAAGGTACTGGCGAACAGTACCAATTATGCGACAATGATTTCTGCTCCAACTTATAATAGGAATAAACTAAAGTTCATTCAGCTGTCACAAGTAGATGAGAACCAGATTATTGCCGTTATTGTAATGGAAGGAAATATCATTAAGAATAAGATTGTGACCGTATCAGAGTGTTTAGGAAATGAAACATTATTGAAATTAAATATGTTGCTGAATACAAACCTGAACGGAATGTCTATTGAAGAAATCAATCTTGGAATGATAGCAAGACTGAAAGAACAGGCAGGTATCCATAGTGAAGTTATCAGCGAAGTGTTAGATGCGGTTGCAGAGGCAATACAGATAGACAATGATTTAGAAATCTACACAAGTGGAGCAACCAACATTTTCAAATATCCTGAATTGAGTGATAACCAAAGTGCACAGGAAATTATCAGCGCATTTGAAGAAAAACAGCAGTTGGCAAGTCTTGTAACGGAAACACTTTCCAGTGAAGGCAATAGAGGTATTCAGGTATATATAGGAAATGAAACTCCTGTACAGACAATGAAAGATTGCAGTGTTGTAACGGCAACCTATGAATTGGGAGAAGGAATGCAGGGAACGATAGGAATTATCGGACCAAAACGAATGGATTATGAAAATGTAATGAGGACGCTGAAAACACTTATGGCAGAGTTGGATGCGATATTTCATAAAGAACATTAGAAAGGTGGAACACCGGTGGATAAAAAGATGAGTAATGAAGAAATGGTAAAAGAAGCGGTGGAAGAAGCGAAGAAAAACGCTCAGTTAGAAAATGAGGAAACTGAAGAAACCGTGGAGGATGTGGAAGTAGAAGAAACTGAAACAGACGAAGAAACAGAAGATAAGAAAGACAAAAAGTTATTCAAACGCAAACCTAAGAAAGACAAGAAAGACGAGCAGATTGAGGACTTAACAGATAAATTAACAAGACAAATGGCAGAGTTTGATAATTATCGCAAACGTACAGAGAAAGAAAAAACAGCGATGTACGAAGTTGGAGCAAAAGAGGTAGTTGAAAAAATCTTACCGGTTGTGGATAACTTTGAAAGAGGGTTGGCAGCAGTTCCGGAAGATAAGAAAGATGATTCTTTTGTAGCTGGAATGGAGATGATTTACAAACAAATCATGACTACATTGGAAGAAATCGGAGTAAAACCGATTGAAGCAGTGGGAACAGGGTTCAATCCTGATTTTCATAACGCAGTTATGCACGTTGAAGATGAAGAACTCGGAGAAAATATTGTGGTGGAAGAATTTCAGAAAGGTTACACTTACAGAGAAAGCGTAGTTCGTCACAGTATGGTAAAAGTAGCAAACTAAACCAAAGCACTTAGTGAGGTGTTTTCGAACTTAGTGCGAAGGTTGTCCGAGGAAATTTGGCGAGATATTTTATGAGCCTAGTGATTCGGACTTCCTTATTAGAAGTATATAGTGATTCAGAATTTAGGAGGAATTTAATCATGGGAAAAATTATTGGTATTGATTTAGGAACAACAAACAGTTGTGTAGCAGTTATGGAAGGTGGACAGCCTACAGTAATTGCAAATACAGAAGGGGCAAGAACAACACCGTCTGTTGTTGCATTCACAAAAACAGGAGAACGTTTAGTTGGTGAACCTGCAAAACGTCAGGCTGTAACAAACGCAGATAAAACAATTTCATCTATTAAAAGAGAAATGGGTACAGATTACAAAGTAGCCATTGATGAGAAAAAATATTCTCCACAGGAAATTTCAGCAATGGTACTTCAGAAATTAAAAGCAGACGCTGAAAGTTATTTAGGAGAAAAAGTTTCAGAAGCAGTTATCACAGTTCCTGCTTACTTCAACGATGCTCAGCGTCAGGCAACAAAAGATGCAGGTAAAATCGCAGGTCTTGATGTAAAACGTATTATTAACGAACCAACAGCAGCAGCACTTGCGTATGGTCTTGATAACGAAAAAGAACAGAAAATCATGGTATATGACCTTGGTGGTGGTACATTTGATGTTTCTATCATTGAAATCGGTGACGGAGTTATCGAAGTATTATCGACAGCAGGAGATAATAAACTTGGTGGTGATGACTTCGACCAAAAAGTCACAGATTATATGTTAGCAGAATTTAAACGTATGGAAGGCGTTGACTTATCTACAGATAAAATGGCACTTCAGAGATTAAAAGAAGCAGCAGAAAAAGCGAAAAAAGAACTTTCTTCTGCAACAACAACAAACATTAACTTACCATTTATTACAGCAACAGCAGAAGGTCCAAAACATTTTGATATGAACCTTACAAGAGCAAAATTTGATGAATTAACACACGACTTAGTTGAGAGAACTGCTGAACCTGTAACAAGAGCATTATCAGATGCAGGACTTACAGCATCTGAATTAGGTCAGGTATTATTAGTAGGTGGTTCTACACGTATTCCGGCTGTTCAGGATAAAGTAAAACAATTAACAGGAAAAGAACCAAGTAAATCATTAAACCCAGATGAATGTGTTGCATTAGGAGCATCTGTTCAGGGTGGTAAATTAGCAGGAGATGCCGGTGCAGGTGACATCCTTTTACTTGATGTAACACCACTTTCATTATCTATTGAAACAATGGGTGGTATTGCAACAAGATTAATTGAAAGAAATACAACAATCCCAACAAAGAAAAGCCAGATTTTCTCTACAGCGGCAGATAATCAGTCAGCAGTTGATATTAATGTTGTACAGGGAGAAAGACAGTTCGCAAGAGATAATAAATCACTCGGACAGTTCAGACTTGATGGAATTGCTCCTGCTCCACGTGGAATCCCTCAGATTGAAGTTACATTCGATATTGATGCAAATGGTATCGTAAACGTATCAGCAAAAGATTTGGGAACAGGAAAAGAACAGCATATTACAATTACAGCAGGTTCTAATATGTCAGACAGCGATATTGAAAAGGCTGTAAAAGAAGCAGCAGAATTTGAAGCACAGGATAAAAAACGTAAAGAAGCAATCGATGCAAGAAATGATGCTGACGCAATGATTTTCCAGACAGAAAAAGCATTGAGCGAAGTTGGAGATAAAATTGACGCAAATGAAAAAGCAGCAGTGGAAGCAGATATTCAGGCATTAAAAGATATTTTAGCAAAATCAACACCTGAAAATGTTACAGACGCACAGGTTGAAGAAATTAAAGCCGGAAAAGAAAAATTAATGACAAGTGCACAGCAGTTATTTACAAAAATGTATGAGCAGGCTGGAGCAGCAGCCGGAGCAGCAGGTCCAACATCTGAACAACAGGCAGGTCCGGCACCGGAAGGATTTAACGGTGATGATGTAGTTGACGGAGATTACAAAGAAGTTTAATTCTAAGAAGAATAAGTAAGGAGGTGTTCTGCGGAATTTGAATAAATTCAGGTTTCGCAGAACTTCCTTGTAAATAAATATGAAAGGTAGATAGAAAATGGCTGAAACAAAAAGAGATTATTATGAGGTGTTGGGTGTTGACAGAAATGCTGATGACGCGGCACTGAAAAAAGCATATAGAGTGTTAGCCAAGAAATATCACCCTGATATGAATCCGGGAGATGCAGAGGCAGAAAAGAAATTTAAAGAGGCTTCAGAAGCATATGCTGTGTTAAGTGACGCAGAAAAACGCCGTCAGTATGATCAGTTTGGACACGCTGCATTTGAAGGTGGCGGTGCAGGCGGTGCAGGCGGTTTCGGCGGATTTAGCAGTGCGGATTTTGGAGATATTTTCGGAGATATTTTCGGAGATTTCTTTGGCGGAGGCGGACGCCGTTCAGGGCGTGCAAATAATGGTCCAATGAAAGGGGCAAATGTCCGAAAAGGAGTTCGTATTACATTCGAAGAAGCAATTTTTGGTTGTGAAAAGGAACTGGAAGTTATTTTAAAAGAACCTTGTAAAACATGTAATGGAACAGGAGCAAAACCGGGGACAAGTCCGGAAACCTGTTCAAAATGTGGAGGAAAAGGTCAGGTTGTATATACACAGCAGTCTTTCTTTGGAACGGTACAGAACGTACAAACTTGTCCGGATTGTCATGGAAGTGGAAAGATTATTAAGGATAAATGCTCAGATTGTGGCGGAACAGGTTATGTTTCTGTTAAAAAGACAATCAAAGTATCTATTCCTGCGGGAATTGACAATGGGCAGAGCGTAAGAATCCGTGATAAAGGAGAACCGGGAGTAAACGGAGGTCCAAGAGGAGATTTACTTGTGGAAGTTACTGTATCAAGACACCCTATTTTCCAAAGACAAGATGTACATATTTTCTCAACAGCACCTATTACATTTGCTCAGGCAGCATTAGGTGGAGATGTTCGTATTAAGACAGTTGATGGAGAAGTAATTTATACAGTGAAACCGGGAACAAAGACAGATACAAAAGTAAGGCTAAAAGGAAAAGGAGTTCCTTCTCTTCGTAACCCTCAACTTCGTGGCGATCATTATGTGACATTAGTGATTCAGACACCGGAAAAATTAAGTGCAGAAGCAAAAGAGGCACTTCGTAAATTTGATGCATTGACAGGAAACTCTTTACATCAAGAAGAGCCGACAGCAGCGGAAGAAGAAAAGAAAAAACCAAAGAAAAAAGGGTTTATGGATAAATTAAAAGAAACTTTCGAGGACTAAGCATGAGAAAGCAGGTAGAATGTCGTAAAGCGAAAGAGAGTGATTTGCCGAGAATAATGGAAATTATTGAGGATGCGAGAGTGTTTATGCGGGGATTCGATATGGATCAGTGGCAGAACGGTTATCCGAATGAAGAAGTATTTCGACATGATATTGTTTTAGGGGAATGTTATGTAGCAGTTTGTGATGATGGGATTGCAGGCGTTATGGTGGTGTCTGACATACCGGAAAAATGTTATGAAGAGATTGTCGGACAGGGGTGGCTGACAGATGGACAGCCATACATGACAATTCACCGTATGGCAGTGTCGGAAAACTATCGTGGTACAAATATTGCAGAGAAGATGATTTCTTTTGCGGAAAAATTATGCATGGAGAAAAATCGCGGAAGTCTTAGAATAGATACTCATAAGAAAAATCTGGCTATGCAAAAATTTTTGAAAAAGCAAGAATTTTCTTATTGTGGTGTAGTTGATTATAAAGACACCGCAGGGGATACTTTACGGTTAGCATATGAAAAAGTAAACTAGGAATTTCCTGAATGTCGGGCAGGTATGCGGGCATTTGGGAAATTTTTGTATGAAATGGAATAGATTTTTTTATTGTTTTCATGTAGAATAAGAAACGAGTGAGGTGAAGAGATGAAATATAAATTATTTGAAATAGGGCCTGTTACGGTGTACAGTTATGGTCTGATGATTGCAATCGGAATTGTTTTAGCATTTTTAGTTGCTGAATCAAGAGCAAAAAAAAGGGGGCTGAATGGAGATGATATATACGGCCTGGGAATTTTGGGACTTATCGGTGGAGTAATAGGTGCAAAATTACTGTTTTTCCTTACGGAAATTGATAGTATTCTAGAAAATCCAAAGATTATGCTTAGTTTTTCAGAAGGATTTGTTGTTTATGGAGGAATACTTGGTGGAATTGTAGGCGCGTATATTTATTGTAAATGGAAGAAACTTTCGGTTCTTAAATATTTTGATTTGGCAGTTCCGTCGCTGGCGCTTGCACAGGGATTTGGAAGAATAGGATGCTTCTTGGCAGGATGCTGTTATGGAAGAGAAACGAGCGCGTGGTATGGAATAACTTTTCATGACTCACCGTTTGCTCCAAATGGAGTATCTTTAATTCCGACACAATTATTGTCAAGCGGGGCGGATTTTCTGCACTTTTTTCTGTTGCTTTATATTGCAGGGAAGAAGAAAAAGGACGGTATTGTCGTTGTGGCATATATGATTTTCTATAGTATAGGCAGATTTTTGATTGAATGTTTGAGAAATGACCCGCGTGGAAGTGTAAGTATTTTATCGACTTCCCAGTTTATTTCTATTTTTATGCTTACGGCAGGATTGATTGCATTGGCGATGTTGAAAAAGAAAGAGCAGAATAACTAAGAGGAGGGAAGTATGTTTACCGGAGTGAGAAAACGGCAGACAAAAAATGAATTAAATATTGATTGGAAACATTTTTATAAAAGTGTACTTGTACTTGTTGTACCAATGGCACTACAGAATTTGATTAATGTCGGTGTGACGGCGGCAGACGTTATGATGCTTGGTGCTGTCGGAGAAGATGTGCTTTCAGGTGCGTCTTTAGCGGGACAGATTCAGTTTATTATGACGTTGATTTTTATGGGAATCACATCAGGAGCAACAGTATTGACAGCACAGTATTGGGGAAAAGGCGATACGAGAACGATTGAAAAAATATTGGGAATGGGACTTCGTTTCGGATGCATTGTTGCACTTGTTTTTGGTGCGGGAGCGTTATTTTTCCCTGAACCGTTAATGAAAATTTATACAAGTGAGCCGGCTGTTATCGCAGAGGGTGTGAAATATTTGCGGATAGTCGGATGTTCATATATTTTTATGGCATTTACGCAAGTATATTTGAATATTATGCGAAGTATCGAAAGAGTTGTAATTGCAACTATCGTATATATGATTTCTCTCTGTGCAAATATTACGATTAATGCAGTTTTAATTTACGGACTGCTTGGATTTCAACCGTTAGGTGTACGCGGTGCTGCCATTGGAACACTGCTGTCGAGAATTATAGAATTTATTATTGTTATGTGTTATGCACACTTTAAAAATAAGACAGTCAAAATCCGTCTGTATGATTTATGGCATACGGATAAAGTGTTATTAAAAGACTATTTGGTATATTCTATGCCGGTTGTTTTAAATGAGTTGATGTGGGGTATGGGAAGTTCGGCAAATACAGCAATTATAGGGCATTTGGGAAGTGCGGCGGTGGCAGCCAACTCGGTTGCACAGGTCGTAAGACAGTTGGCACAAGTTGTTGTGTTCGGAATTTCCAATGCGACAGCAATTTATTTAGGAAAAACAATCGGAGAAAAGAAATTGGAACATGCAAAAGCATACGGAAAAAGATTTACTGTTTTAAGTCTGATTTTGGGACTTATGGGGGCAGCGGTGATTTTGATTTCCGCACCGATAGCGAATGCAACTATGGCTTTATCTAACGAAGCACAGGGCTACCTTGTGTTTATGTTTTTTGTTATGTCCTATTTTGCGGTTGCACAGGCAGTAAACTGTACTCTTGTTGTGGGAGTATTCCGTTCAGGAGGGGATACAAAATTCGGGCTGGTACTGGATGTTGGAACAATGTGGGGATGTTCGATTCTTTTAGGAGCGGCAGCGGCATTTATCTTTCATTGTAGTGTACCGGTAGTTTATGTTATACTAATGAGTGATGAGATTATCAAACTGCCATTTACAATTAAGAGGTTCTTCAGTTACAAATGGTTGAAAGATGTTACCCGTGATAATTTGGCAGATGTTTCGTAACTAAGATGCAGGAGCATTTTAAATTTATAAATAAAGGAGATTTTAATGATGAGAATAGTATCAACAGAAAAAGCACCAAAAGCATTAGGACCATATTCGCAGGGATATGTACATAATGGGATTTTTTACTCGGCAGGTCAGATTGCAATTAATCCTGAAACAGATACTGTTGAAGCAGATGACATTGCAGGTCAGACAGAACAGGTTTGCAAAAATGCGGGAGAAGTTTTAAAAGCAGCTGGAAGTTCATTTGACAAAGTATTGAAAACAACTTGCTTTTTAAACGATATGGCAGATTTTGCCGCATTTAATGAAGTTTATGCAAAATACTTCACATCAAAACCGGCAAGAAGTTGTGTTGCAGTAAAAACTTTACCGAAAAACGTGCTTTGTGAAGTAGAAATGATTGCAGTAGTAGAAGAATAGGAAGTGAAATAAAATGGCAGAACAGGAAAAGAATAGTTCATGTTCACCGGAAAGTTGTTCATCCTGTGAACACGCCGGCTCATGTCCAAGTAAGATGGACTTAAAAGTTCCGGCAAATGAATATACACACGTTAAAAAGGTAATCGGAGTTGTCAGTGGTAAAGGTGGAGTAGGAAAATCGATGGTAACCGCTTCCCTTGCCAGAATGATGAGAGAACAGGGATATTCGGTAGGTATTCTTGATGCAGATATTACAGGACCGTCTATCCCGAAAATGTACGGTATTCATGAACACGCAGTTGGAAATGAATTGGGTATGTTTCCGTGTATCGCAAAAGACGGGACAAGAATTATGTCTGTGAATCTTTTGTTAGATTCGGAAGATACGCCTGTTATTTGGAGAGGACCGATTATTGCAGGAGTGGTAAAACAGTTTTGGAATGAGGTGCTTTGGGGAGATTTAGATTATCTCTTCGTAGATATGCCTCCGGGAACAGGGGACGTTCCTCTCACGGTATTCCAATCACTCCCTGTTGACAGTGTAGTAATTGTTTCTTCCCCACAGGATTTAGTGCAGATGATTGTAAAAAAAGCCTATTATATGGCAAGACAGATGGACATTTCTGTTTTAGGACTTGTAGAAAATTTCAGTTATTTAGAGTGTCCTGACTGTAAAAAGAAAATTTCCGTATTTGGTGAGAGCCGTGCGGACGAGATTGCAAAAGAATTGAATATTGATGTCCTTGGAAAAATGCCTATTGATCCAAAATTAGCGGAAATGGTAGAAGAGGAAAAATTCTATGAGGTACATCATGATTATTTGAAAGATGCCATTGAAAAGTTAGTATAAGAAAAGGGTTGCGTGAAAACGTAACCCTTTTTAGTATCTAAAATAATTTCTTTTTGAAAGTTGTTGCAAACGTGCGTTCGATATGATAAGATAGAGAAAACGAACATATATTCGAGGTGCGGTATGAGAATTGCAGAGAAAATGTCTATAGAAGAAAAACTAAATATATTAACAGATGCGGCAAAGTATGATGTTGCCTGTACTTCAAGTGGTGTAGACAGACAGAATGACGGTAGGGGAATTGGAAATTGTGTGAAATCGGGAATATGCCACAGTTTTTCAGCGGACGGACGTTGCATTTCTTTGTTGAAAATTTTGTTTACAAACGAATGTATTTTTGACTGTAAATATTGTATAAACCGTTCTTCTAATGATGTTCCGCGAACTTCTTTCACACCGGAGGAAGTCTGTACATTGACAATGGAGTTTTATCGTAGAAATTACATCGAAGGATTATTTTTGAGTTCAGGTGTGTTGAAAAGTCCCGACTATACAATGGGGCTTTTGTACGAAACGCTTTATAAATTGCGGACAAAATATAATTTTCAAGGCTATATTCATGTAAAGGCAATTCCGGGAGCGAGTCAGGAATTGATACAAAGAATAGGATTTTTGGCAGATAGAATGAGTGTGAATTTGGAATTGCCTACTGCACAAGGGTTACGCCTTCTTGCCCCACATAAGACAAGAGAAAATATATTGAAACCTATGCGTTTTGTTCAAAATATAAGGAATGAAAATAAACATGAAGTGGCAGTATACAGAAATGCACCTCGATTTGTTCCGGCAGGACAGAGCACACAGATGATTATTGGAGCAACGCCGGAAACTGATTTTCAAATAATGCAGGTTGCAGAATCTTTATATAAGAAATTTGGATTAAAAAGAGTGTTTTATTCTGCGTTTGTAAAAGTAAACGAAGATTGTAATCTGCCGACAAAGACGGATGAAGGTCCGCCTCTTCTTCGCGAACATAGATTGTATCAGGCAGATTGGCTGTTGCGTTATTATGGGTTTGAGGCAGGAGAATTGCTTTCAGAGGAAAATCCTAATTTTAATGTATTACTTGACCCAAAGTGTAACTGGGCGTTGAAACATTTAGAATATTTTCCTGTAGAGATAAATAAGGCTGATTATCATACACTTTTGCGTGTACCGGGGATAGCCCATAAGTCTGCGTCCCGAATTATTAAGGCGAGAAGAACGGCAGTGCTGAGTTTTGAGGATTTGAAGAAAATGGGAGTAGTTTTAAAGAGAGCATTATATTTTCTTACCTGCAACGGCAAAATGATGTATCCGACTAAGATAGAAGAGAACTATATTATGAGAAATTTGCTAGATGCACAGGGGAAGACTCCTGCTCATATTCAGCAGATGACCTATAGGCAATTATCTTTATTTGATGATGTGAATTTCAGAAAGGAACAGATTTTTGATGAAAAAAGTATTTATTTGTGAGAATACGATAACGGGTATTTATTCGGGAATTTATGATGCATGGAAAATGAAACCAACGAGAGAACAGGTAGGAATCGCATTAAAGGGAGATATTGAACAAGAATTATTTTGTGAATATGAGGAAAGTGAAGAATCTGAAAATAAGGCAGTTGCGGTGGAGAATATGATTCGGAAACATTTGGGGCTTGAGGCTTACAGGGAAATTTATCACGCAATTCTTTCTCATGATGCAGGTAGAGGAGATGCTATATTGGGAATGATGATTGAGGCGAGAAATATTCCGAATAGTAGGAGGATAATGGAGCATTTGGGGAATGAGGATGTACGAAGAGTGTTTGAATTAAGTAGAAGAGTGTCGAATGAGGCACATTTTTTCAAGGAAATTTTAAGGTTTAGAGAACTTTCAAATGGAATACTGTTTGCGGAAATAGAGCCGGAAAATCAAATTCTTACCTGCATTGCAGGGCATTTTGCCAATCGGCTTCCGTTGGAAAACTGGATGATTTATGATGCGTCACATTATATGACTATTATACACAGGAAGAAGAAAAACTGGTTTTTTGTTATCGGGGAGAAACCGGATAGTGTGAGAATTACGCAATATTCTGAGAAGGAAAAACAAATGGAAAGTTTATGGAAAGGGGTATGCGAGAGTATTTCCATTAGGGAAAGAGAGAATTATCGGTTACAAAGACAACATTTACCGCTAAAATATCGTAAAAATATGGTGGAGTTTGCACAATAAATGAGTTGAGTTTTGTTAGAAATTAGTGAACAGTGCTATTGACGGTGAAAAGTGGATGTGAGATAATAGCAGTTGCTTCGAATAAACAAAGTTTGAGATGAATTAGAAAGAAGGTTCGTACATGAAAAGCGAATATAAAATCAGATTGTCAGAAACTTCAGATGTGAAAGATTTTGTGACTTCGGCAGAAAAATGCGATTTTGATATTGATATATCTTACAACAGATTCATTATTGATGCAAAATCTATCTTAGGCGTGTTGAGTTTAGACTTGACAAAAGTTTTGACAGTGAAATGTGCAGAAAGAAATGCGGAGTTTGAGAAAACGATACGAAAATATTGTGTGGCATAAAGGAGAAAGAGGAGAGAACTTTTGTTCTCTCCTCTTTTGGTTTATGATATAATATGTATAAAGAGTTAAAAAGAGGATATTATGGATAAGGAATTGATAAAAATTTCCGTGAGAAATCTTGTAGAGTTTATTTTGCGGGAAGGGGATATAGACAATCGTATATCGAGAACTGCTGATAAAGAAGCTATGCAACTGGGCAGTAAAATGCATCGTAAAATCCAAAGACAAATGGGTTCGTCTTACCATGCGGAAGTTCCTTTGAAAATGGTGCTGTATGAAGAGAATTATGATTTGCAGGTAGAAGGACGTGCTGATGGAATCGTGGAGGAGGAAGAAATTACAATTGACGAAATAAAAGGTGTTTTTCGTGATTTAGAGCAGGTGGAAAAACCGATAACGGTTCATCTTGCGCAGGCAAAATGTTATGCATACATCTATGGAAGACAGAAAAAATTGGAAAAAATTTCTGTGCAGATGACGTATTGTCATTTGGAAACGGAAGAGATAAAACGATTCAAAGAAAATTATCTGTTGGAAGAATTAGAGATATGGTTCAATAATTTGATTGAAGAATATAAAAAATGGGCTGAATTTCAGATTGATTGGAAAAAGGAAAGAAACAGGTCTATTAAGCAGATAGACTTTCCTTATGAATATCGTAAGGGGCAAAAAGAACTTGCCACATCTGTATATAAAACAATACTGCGGAGAAAGAAATTATTTATTCAAGCTCCGACAGGAGTAGGAAAAACAATGGCAACAGTATTTCCTTCCGTGAAGGCAGTGGGAGAAGGATTGGGTGAGAAGATTTTTTATCTGACGGCGAAAACAATTACCAGAACTGTTGCCGAACAAGCTTTTCAATTATTGAAAAAGCAGGGACTTCATTATAAAGTCGTTACATTGACGGCGAAAGAGAAGATTTGCTTTTGCGAGGACAAGGAATGTAATCCGGAGAGGTGTCCATATGCAAAAGGGCATTATGATAGGGTAAATCAGGCTGTTTACGATATGATTACGACAACAGATGATATGAGCAGAGAAAATATAGAAATCTATGCAAAAAAATATGAGGTCTGTCCGTTTGAAATGTCGCTGGATGTGGCATTATGGGTGGATGCAGTTATTTGTGATTATAATTATGTTTTTGACCCGAATGCACATTTACGTCGATTTTTTGCAGATGAAGTAAAAGGAGAATATTTATTTCTTATTGATGAAGCACATAATCTTGTTGAACGAGCAAGAGAAATGTATAGTGCTACTATATATAAAGAAGAATTTTTAGAAGCGAAGCGGATTGTAAAATTTTTAGATAAAAGATTAGAAAGAAAACTCGATATTTGCAATCGTCAACTGCTGGAATTAAAAAGGGAGTGCGAAACATATCAGGTACATCAGTCGGTAGGGCATTTTTCTATCAGTATGACTAATCTTTTAATGGAACTGGAACGGTTTATGGAAGAATGCGAAAGGACAGACGTAAAAGAAGAGTTATTGGAATTTTATTTTCACGTTCGTACGTTTTTAAATGTGTATGATATTTTAGATGAAAATTATACGATTTATACAGAATTAGATGAGGAAGGAAATTTTAAACTAAAACTTTTTTGTGTAAATCCGGCATTAAATTTACAAAACTTTTTAGATAAAGGAAACAGTACGATTTTCTTTTCAGCTACATTTCTTCCGATACATTATTACAAACAGTTACTTAGCACAGAAAAAGATAATTATGCTATTTATGTCAATTCACCCTTTGACACAAAAAACAGAGAAATTTTAATAGGAAGTGATGTGAGCAGTAAATACACAAAACGAAATATACAAACGTATGAAAAAATTGCTTTCTATATTATAGAAACTTTAAAAGTAAAAAGGGGAAATTACATTGCCTTTTTTCCATCTTATCAATTTATGGAAAATGTATATGAAATACTGGAACAGAAACTGACGGAAGAAACAACTTGTCTTTTGCAGGAAAAAATGATGACAGAACAAAAAAGAGAAGCGTTTCTAGAAGAATTCTCAAAAGAAAGGGAAGGAAATTTGCTCGGGCTTTGTGTTATGGGTGGAATTTTTTCAGAAGGAATTGATTTGACGGAAGAAAAACTGGTGGGAGCATTTATTGTAGGAACAGGATTGCCACAAATCTGCTATGAGCGGGAAATTTTAAGGCAATATTTTGAAAAGAAAAATGGAAAAGGATTTGATTATGCATATTTATATCCGGGAATGAACAAGGTATTACAGTCAGCGGGAAGAGTAATCCGAACGGAAACAGACAGAGGAGTTATTTTGTTGTTGGATGAAAGATTTTTGCAGCGACAATGTCAGGAAATTTTTCCTAGAGAATGGGCAGATGTAAAAAGATGCACGCTGGAGAGTGTAGGAGGGGAGATGAAGAAGTTTTGGGGACGTAGTAAACTTGAAAAAGACACTGTCCCGAATTAAAATTCACTGTGTTCCAAATTGCCAATTGCCCTGTCCCTTTTTGAAATTAAGTGAGGAAAAGCCTTAAAAACCGTATGTTTTATAGTAAGATAGAAAAGTTTTTGGATATTTTATAATAGAGCATGGAAAATTGGTGTATTTTGGGGCTTTAGAGTGGTTTAAAAATGAAAATACAGAGTTATTAGGGAAAAAGGGACAGGTTATTTCTGGAAAAGGTACAGGGGAAAACATAAAACGGGACGTAGTGAACTTAAAAAAACTACGTCCCGTTTCACAGTTTATTCAAAATACTTCAAAAATTCCAAGGTAGCCTTAGATGTCGGTACATGTTCATTATGTGCCACAACTAACTGGCGTTTCGGCAATTCATATTCTGTGTCTACCACAAAAAGATTTTTTGATTTTGGTACACAATAGTCAGGAATAAATGCAATTCCAAGTCCGATACGTGCAAGGTCAATTAAAAGGTCATTACTGCTCAATTCGATTTCAGGTACGAGGTCAAGTTGCTGTTGCTGGAAAAGACTGTGCAGAAATTCACTTGTAGTACTCTTGCGGTCAAGCATGAGAATAGGGTGGTTTAATAATTCTTTAAAAGAAAGTTTTCTCCCTTTTAATTCTTTGAAATCATTATTTGCAATAAATACGTCTTTAAATTCTTTGATTTTTTTAACTGTCGCTAAATTTCCTAAGTTTGTATTTGGATAGTTGGTGACAATTAAATCAACCTGTCCGGCTTCGAGTAAATCGACACATTTTAGAGAAGTCTGATTTGTTACTTTAATATGTATATTTGGAAAGTCTTTATGGAATTTTTCCAGATAAGGAACTAAAAAGTAACGGCAGATAGTGTCGCTTGCACCGATGCGGATTTGTCCGCCGGTAGACACAGAATCCATTATCTGAGCCTCTCCGCGTTTGATTAAATTCATTGCCGGCTCTACATGACGAAGTAAAATTTCCCCTTCAGGAGTTAATTGTACTTTTTTTGTACTTCGGATAAAAAGTGTCTGCTCTAATTTTTTTTCCAAAGCCTTAATCGACTGACTGACGGCAGATTGGGAAATGAAGAGTTGTTTTGACGCTTCTGAGAAACTTAATGTGGTTGCTACATAGTAAAAAACTTTATATAATTCATAATTGATATCCATTATTAGTCCTCCTTATAAAACTAAAAGTATTATAAGATATAATAGAGAGAATTACAAGATAAAAAAAGAATGACGATATGATATAACAATGGTATAATGAATTTATGGAAAAAAGCGAGGGGAAGAATATGGAATACATGGAAGGAATGGATTTTATCAATTCCTATTTGGAAGAAGATGAATATGTTTTGTGGAGGGGAAAGCCGGGAAAGAAGAATAGATTTTCCAGCATAGATAAGGTAATGTTTCCGTTTGCACTTTTTTGGACGGCATTTGCACTTTTACTGAAGGCTCTGTTATTATGAGTGAAGCACCGCTTATATATTGTGTTTTTGGAGTACCGTTTGTCTTGATTGGGATTTTCTTATTGTATAGCAGTTTTTTCAGTAATGTGTTTGCAAAAGGGAAAACGATTTATGTTGTTACAAATAAGAAGTTAATGATTAAAGTGGATAATGATATTGAAATATATATGCCGGATGAACTTCCGCCGATGAAAATAAAACTGTACAAAAATGGTAATGGAACGATTATTTTTAGCAGGGAAACGCATAGTAGGAGGCAGAGTACTTACTATACTTGTTGTATGCTGGAAGATTTGCCGGATGTTGCACAGGCACAGAATGCTATTAATATAATGAAAGGAAGAGAATGAAAATAGTACAAAGAATATTTGCGTGTCTGACCGTGGTTTCGGCAATCGTTGTTCTTCTTGTTACTTCCACAGAGTTGGCGATTTATATGGATTTCCGATTTTATGAGAAGGAATATGAAAAATATCATGTGTTAGACGATTTGGATATGCAAATGGAAGATGTAATGTCGGTTACCCGTGAGATGATGGACTATCTGCATGGAAAAAGAGATGATTTGATTGTGATGACAACAGTGTCAGGTGAAGAAAGAGAGTTTTTTAATGACAGGGAAAAACAACATATGGTAGATGTGAAAAATATATTTCTTACCGGTATACAGGCAAGGAATATTGCGGCTATTATAATGTTAGTGAGTTTAGCGATGTTGATTCTTTCAAAAGTAAAATGGAAAAATCTTCTTGCTAAATGGTATATGGGAATTACTTGTGTGTTTACAGTGATGGGAATAGGGATGGGATATTTATTTGCACAGGATTTTAATAAATACTTTGTGAAATTCCATGAGATTTTTTTCGATAATGATTTGTGGCTTTTAGATCCGGATACAGATTTGATGATTCGTATGCTTCCGGAAGGATTTTTTGCAGATTTTTCTGTGCGGATAGGGATTTTTGCGGCAGCGGCAGTTTTAGGCTGCTTTGCCATTAGTGTTTGTGTTTATCGCAGAGAAAAAACATCAAATAAGTGAAACTTATTAATAAATTAAGATATATTAATTTCTTTAATGAAATAAAATATGTTAAAATGCAACTAGCAGTAAATGTACTTATTAAAATGGAGGAAATTATGAGTAGTGTAAAACGCGTATATGTAGAGAAAAAACCAGAATTTGCAGTACAGGCAAAAGAGTTACGTCAGGAAGTGGAAAACTATTTAGGAATTAAGACGATTACAAACGTAAGAGTATTAAATCGTTATGATATTGAGAATCTTTCTGAGGAAACATTTGAAAGAGCATGTAACGGGGTGTTTGCAGAGCCTCCTGTAGATGTATTATATCATGAAACATTTGATATGGCAGAAGGAAGCCGTGTGTTTTCGGTAGAATATTTACCGGGACAGTTTGACCAGCGTGCAGATTCGGCAGTTCAGTGTGTACAGTTTATTAAAGAAGATGAACAGCCGGTAATCAAAACCGCTACTACTTATGTAATGGAAGGAAATATTTCGGATGAAGAATTTGAGGCAGTAAAGACACATTGCATCAATCCGGTAGATTCAAGAGAAGCAGACGCAGAAAAACCGGAAACACTTGTGACAGTATTTGAAGAACCAGAAGATGTAAAGATTTTTGATGGCTTTAAAGATATGGGAGAGGCAGAATTAAAAGAATTATATAATTCTTTAGGACTTGCCATGACATTTAAAGATTTTCTTCATATTCAGGGATATTTTAAAGGTGAAGAAGAACGTGACCCATCTATGACAGAAATCCGTGTGTTAGATACATATTGGTCTGACCACTGCCGTCATACAACATTCTCAACAGAATTAAAAGAAGTAACATTTGGTGAAGGGGATTATAAAGAACCAATCGTTAATTCATATAAACAATATTTGGCAGATCATAGTGAAATTTTCAAAGGACGCGAAGATAAATTCGTATGTCTTATGGATTTAGCACTTATGGCAATGCGTAAATTAAAACGTGAAGGTAAATTAAATGATCAGGAAGAGTCAGAAGAAATCAATGCTTGTAGTATTGTTGTTCCGGTTACTGTAGATGGAGTGGAAGAAGAATGGCTTGTAAACTTTAAAAATGAAACACATAACCACCCTACAGAAATCGAGCCATTTGGTGGTGCGGCAACTTGTCTTGGTGGAGCGATCCGTGACCCGCTTTCAGGACGTACTTATGTTTATCAGGCAATGCGTGTGACAGGTGCAGCAGACCCTACTGTTTCTGTTAAAGAAACAATGAAAGGAAAACTTCCTCAGAAGAAACTTGTAACAGGTGCAGCACATGGTTACAGTTCATATGGTAACCAGATTGGACTTGCAACAGGTGCAGTAAAAGAAATTTATCATCCTGATTATGTGGCAAAACGTATGGAAATCGGAGCAGTTCTCGGTGCAGCACCAAGAAGAGCGGTTATCAGAGAAACATCTGATCCTGGAGATATCATCATTTTATTAGGAGGACGTACAGGACGTGACGGATGCGGTGGAGCAACAGGTTCATCTAAAGTACATACAGAAGAATCTATTGAAACTTGTGGAGCCGAAGTACAGAAAGGAAATCCACCTACAGAACGTAAAATCCAGCGTTTATTCAGAAGAGAAGAAGTAAGTAAATTAATTAAAAAATGTAATGACTTTGGTGCAGGCGGAGTTTCTGTAGCAATCGGAGAACTTGCAGCGGGATTAAAAGTTGATTTAGATAAAGTTCCTAAAAAATATGCAGGACTTGACGGAACAGAAATTGCGATTTCTGAATCTCAGGAACGTATGGCGGTTGTTGTAGATCCGAAAGATGTAGAGGCGTTTTTAGGATATGCAAAAGAAGAAAACCTTGAGGCAGTTGAAGTTGCTGTTGTAACAGAAAGCCCTAGACTTGTATTAAACTGGAGAGGAAAAGAAATTGTAAATATTTCAAGAGCCTTCCTTGATACAAACGGAGCACATCAGGAAACAACTGTTAAAGTAGATGTGCCTAACAGAGCAGATAGTATTCTTGTTCGTTCGGAAGTGGATGATGTAAGAGAAAAATGGTTAAATACATTACAGGATTTAAATGTATGTTCACAGAAAGGTCTTGTAGAAAGATTTGACGGTTCAATCGGTGCAGGCTCTGTATTTATGCCGCATGGTGGTAAATATCAGATGACAGAAACGCAGTCAATGGTTGCTAAATTGCCGGTATTAAATGGAAAATGTGATACAGTAACAATGATGAGTTATGGATTTGACCCATATTTATCTAGTTGGAGTCCATATCATGGTGCTGTTTATGCAGTTCTTGAATCTGTAGCAAAGATTGTTGCAAACGGTGGAGATTATCGCAAAATCCACTTAACATTCCAAGAATATTTCCGTCGTATGACAGAAGATCCGAGCAGATGGAGTCAGCCATTTGCAGCATTATTGGGTGCTTACAGTGTTCAGTTAGGACTTGGACTTGCATCAATCGGTGGAAAAGATAGTATGTCAGGAACATTCCAGGATATTGATGTTCCGCCTACATTGGTATCTTTCGCAGTGGATGTTGCAGAGAAGAAAGATATTATTACACCGGAATTAAAAGCATCAGGAAACAAATTAGTATGGCTTCATATTGATACAGATGAATATGATTTACCGGTATACGAAAGCGTTATGGAACAATATGGTAAATTTAGAGATGATGTACAGGGCGGAAAAATTGTATCTGCCTACACATTAGATTGTCATGGTATTGCAGCTGCCGTAAGTAAAATGGCATTCGGTAACGGTATGGGTGTGGAAATCAGCACATCTGTAGAGAAAGAAGATTTATTTGCTTGCTATTTCGGAGATATTATTGCGGAAGTTCCTGCAAATGAAGTGGATAACCTTACAATTGCTCACACAGTTATCGGTGAAGTGACAGATAAGGGAGCGATTACATACGGTGATATGACAATCGGTTTAGATGAAGCAGTGGAAACATGGAAAGCACCGCTTGAAAAAGTATTTGCAACAACATCAGGAGCAACAAAACCTGAGGCAGTAAAAGAAGAATTATTTAATACAGATAAAATTTATGTATGCAAAAACAAAGTTGCACAGCCTACAGTATTTATTCCTGTATTCCCTGGAACAAACTGTGAGTATGACAGTGCAAAAGCCTTTGAACGTGCAGGAGCAAAAGTTGTTACAAAGATTTTCCGTAACTTAGATGCTTCAGATATTCGCGATTCAGTTGCTGAATTTGAAAAAATTATTGCACAGTCACAGATGATTATGTTCCCGGGTGGATTTAGTGCGGGAGATGAACCTGATGGCTCTGCTAAATTCTTTGCAACTGCATTCCAAAATGCAAAATTAAAAGAAGCAGTAGAAAAATTAATTAATGAAAGAGATGGTCTTGTACTTGGTATCTGTAACGGCTTCCAGACATTGATTAAATTAGGATTAGTTCCTTACGGTAAGATTTGTGGACAAACAGAAAATTCACCGACATTGACATATAATACTATCGGACGTCACATTTCTAAGATGGTTTATACAAAAGTAGTAACAAATAAATCTCCATGGTTACAGGGAGCAGAACTTGGAGGAGTTTATACAAACCCTGCATCACACGGAGAAGGACGTTTTGTAGCATCTGAGGAAGTGTTGAATGAATTGTTTGCAAATGGACAGGTAGCAACACAGTATTGTGATTTAGATGGAAATATCACAATGAATGAAGAATGGAATCCAAACGGTTCATACAGAGCAATCGAAGGTATTACAAGCCCTGACGGACGTGTGCTTGGTAAAATGGCTCATTCCGAAAGACGTGGAGATGGAGTTGCAATCAACATTTACGGCGAACAGGATATGAAGATATTTGAATCAGGAGTAAAATATTTTAAATAGGAAGAATGCAGAGAAAACGGAGGAGTGTAAACTCCCCGTTTTTTGCATGATATGCCATTATGTGTATGAGAATTTTTGCGTAATAAAAGGTTGCCGAAATAAAATGTTGTGTTATAATGGCGATATATGAAATGGCAGGTAAGAGGAGAAGAGGAAGATGAATAAACCATTGATATTGGTTGTGGATGATGATAAGGCTATTCGCAGTTTAATTACGACAACAATGGAAACACAGGAATATCGTTCTCACGCTGTATCGAATGGAATGCAGGGACTTTTAGAAGTGGCCTCGCAGAAGCCGGATGTTCTGCTTCTTGATTTGGGACTTCCGGATATGGACGGAATAGAAGTGATACAGAAAATTCGTTCATGGTCGAATGTGCCGATTATTGTGATCAGTTCAAGAAATGAAGACAAGGATAAGATAATGGCGCTGGATTCGGGAGCGGATGATTATTTAACAAAGCCTTTTTCCGTAGATGAGTTGTTAGCGAGAATACGTGTCGTGTTGCGAAGAGAAAGACGTATGATATATTCAAGTCCCGAGCAGACAGAATTTATCAATGGTGAATTGCGTATTAATTATGTATCGGGATGTGCTTATCTGAAAGAGAGGGAACTACATTTAACTCCGATAGAATACAAATTGCTTGTTTTATTATCCAAAAATGTGGGAAAAGTATTGACACATACTTATCTGACAAGAGAGATATGGGGAAATTCGTGGGAGAGTGATGTGGCATCTTTGCGGGTTTTCATGGCAACACTTCGGAAGAAGATTGAAGAAAACCCACAAAATCCACAATATATACAGACTCATGTGGGAGTCGGATACAGAATGATACGCGTACCCGATTAGTAAGTAAAAGAATGAATTACTTTCTTGTGTCCCATAATAATCAAAGTTTCACTTTTAGTGAAAACGTGTTCAGGATGTGGAAGAGGGAAGATTTCTCCCTCTTTTTTTGTTGCAAGAATGCTGATGTTATAGCGGTTGCGTACTGCCTTTTCTACGATACTTTTACCTACCCAACTTGACGGAACGGCGATTTCACATATAGCGGTATCCGGCGTCAGTTCGATATAGTCAAAAATATTTTTTGAACCATACTTTACTGCAAGACGTTCAGCCATTTCACGTTCAGCGTAGACAACATGATCAGCTCCGTTTCTGAGCAATAATTTGCGGTGTACGTCACGGCAAGCACGGGCAAGAATATATTTTGCTCCGAAGTCTTTTAAAAGAACTGTGATTTCTAAGGCGCTCTGAAAATTATCACCGATAGCAACAACACATAAATCAAAGTTATTTACGCCTAAAGATTTAATAAAAGATTCATTTGTGGCGTCAGCAATCTGAATATCATTTAAAATATCAATGGCGTTATCTGCCCTTTCTTCATTTTTTTCAATAGCAAGAACAGAATTTCCTTCTTCGATAAATTTTTTTGTCATATGGCGACCAAAACGCCCAAGTCCGATAACTAAAATAGATTTCATAATATATTCACTCCATTATCCAATTTGAATTTTCTCCAACGGTGATGTTGAAGGCGCTTGTTTTTTTGTAAATGAGAATGCCAAAAGCATTGTCAGTGAGCCAACTCTTCCGAATATCATTAAAAAGGCGAGCAGGCCGTGTGAAAGAGTGCTTAATCCGGGGGTGATACCTGTTGTCAAACCTACGGTAGCGATAGCAGATACACTTTCAAAAAGGGAATCAACAAGATTAATTCCTTCCACACGGGAAATAAACATTCCGATTGAGAAAGAAAGTGTAATGTATAAAATAAATACGCAGGTCGCTTTTCTTGTAATAAAATCTTCCAAACGTCTTCCGAACACTTCCGTAGATTTACGGTTACGGAATGTAGTGAGTACGGAAAGGAATAATACTGCGAATGTAGTTGTCTTGATACCGCCGGCAGTTGATCCCGGTGAACCACCTACAAGCATAAGAAGAAGCATTATAAACCTTCCAGTCTGTGTAAGACCTGCTAAATCAATTGTATTAAATCCTGCCGTTCTGGCGCTGACAGATTGAAAACTGGAGGCTGCCAACTGTTCGGATAAAGAAAGTTTTTCAAACATCGGTGTACCTTGTTCACAGACGAAGAGAAGAAGGCTTCCTCCGATGATTAAAAAAATACTTACGGATAATACAAGTTTTGTATGTAGATGCATTTTGTGAAAATGCCATTTGGTTGTAAGAATATCATGCCAAACAAAAAAACCAAGTCCGCCGATAATAATCAGCAGCATGATAATAATGTTTACATACCAGTTGCCAACTTCTCCGGTAAGGGAGGAGAATGGTTGTACCGTTCCCATTAAATCAAATCCTGCATTGCAGAAAGCAGAGATGCTGTGGAATATGGAATACCAAATACCTTTCTTTAGTCCAAACATGGAGCAGAAATGAAAGGAAAGTAAAATAACGCCGATTCCCTCGATAAGAAACGTACCTATTATAATGAAGCGGGTCATTTTTACAATTCCGCCAATCTGTGGTGCGGATACAGAGTTTTGCATTAATGAACGTGATACAAGACCTATTTTCCTTTTTGTAATGGTCATAATGGAAATACAAAGTGTCATAAATCCAATACCACCGACTTGTATCAGACCGAGAATGACAGCCTGTCCAAAGAAAGACCAATGTGTATATGTATCCACTTTAATTAATCCCGTTACACAGGTTGCTGAAGTTGCGGTGAAAAATCCGGTAAAAAAATCAGCATCCTGAGGATTACGTACGGAAATGGGAAGGCTCAAAAGACATGAGCCGATAAATATAATGGTACAGTATCCAAATAAAAGAATCTTCATCGGAGAAAGATGAAGAAAATAATTTTGAATTTTATGTATGGTTGACATAATAAAATACCTCTTTGATAAAAATAGTCAAACTATATAAATAATAAGAGTTTAATAATTAAAAGAGTATAAAGAAAAATACCAGAGTATAAAGATTATATAAAGAAAAAAGTTCTTGAATTTCACAAGATAATACATTATACTAATAAAGTGTCAAAAACACCAAAGCCGTACAGAACACATTCTGCACGGCTGATTTTGAATTAGGAGGTAGAAGTTATGTCATATGTAGATGAGGTAATTGAATTAGTAGTAAAGAAAAACCCGGCAGAACCGGAATTTCATCAGGCAGTAAAAGAAGTATTGGAATCTTTGCGTGTCGTTGTGGAGGCAAATGAGGAGCAATATAGAAGAGATGCTTTATTAGAGAGAATGGTAGAACCGGAAAGACAGTTCAAATTCCGTATACCATGGGTAGATGACAATGGTCAGGTTCATGTCAACACAGGATACCGCGTTCAGTTTAACAGTGCAATCGGTCCTTACAAGGGAGGATTGCGTTTACATCCTTCAGTAAATTTAGGAATCATCAAATTTTTAGGATTTGAACAGGTATTTAAAAACTCATTGACAGGACTTCCAATCGGCGGTGGAAAAGGTGGAAGTGACTTTGACCCTAAGGGAAAATCAGACAGAGAAATTATGGCGTTTTGCCAGAGTTTTATGACTGAGTTATGCAAATATATCGGAGCTGATACTGACGTTCCGGCAGGAGATATTGGAACGGGAGCGAGAGAAATCGGATATTTGTTCGGACAGTATAAACGTATCCGTGGAGTATATGAAGGCGTGCTTACAGGAAAAGGTTTAAGTTACGGCGGTTCATTGGCAAGAAGAGAAGCAACAGGATATGGTCTTTTATATTTGACAGAAGAAATGTTAAAGTTAAACGGAATTGAACTTGCAGGAAAAACGGTTGCTGTTTCAGGAGCAGGTAATGTTGCTATTTATGCTACGGAAAAAGCACAGCAGTTGGGAGCAAAAGTTGTAACAGTAAGCGATTCTACAGGATGGGTTTATGATGCTGACGGAATTGATTTGGAAGCATTGAAAGAAATTAAAGAAGTAAAACGTGAAAGATTAACAGAATATACAAAATACAGACCAAACGCAGAGTATCATGAAGGAAAAGGAGTGTGGTCAGTTAAAGTTGACATTGCTCTTCCTTGCGCAACACAGAATGAGTTAGATTTAGAAGATGCAAAAGCGTTAGTTGCAAATGGTGTTATTGCAGTTGCAGAAGGTGCGAATATGCCTACTACATTGGAAGCGACAGAATATTTCCAGAAAAATGGTGTATTATTTGCTCCGGGTAAAGCGGCAAATGCCGGAGGGGTTGCTACATCTGCATTGGAGATGTCACAGAACAGTGAAAGATTAAGTTGGAGTTTTGAAGAAGTAGACGGAAAATTAAAAGGTATTATGGTAAATATTTGTCATAATATGGCTGCGGCTGCTGAAAAATACGGTGTGAAAGGCAACTACGTTGTGGGTGCAAATATTGCCGGATTTGAAAAAGTGGCTGAGGCAATGACAGCACAGGGTGTTGTATAAAACAGGTTTTTGATAGTAAAAAGGATTTGCTAAAACAATTCGATTTATTGGCTTTGTTTTGGCAAATCCTATCAAAAGTAAAAAAAGTGAAAAAAAGTATTGACAATTTGTCGATATTAATAGTATAATAGCGGAGCAGGTTTGAGTTACAAAAACTTAAATGCGGCGGGATAGCTCAGTTGGCTAGAGCATACGGTTCATACCCGTAGTGTCGCTGGTTCGAATCCAGTTCCCGCTACTATATGGGATCATAGCTCAGCTGGGAGAGCACCTGCCTTACAAGCAGGGGGTCACAGGTTCGAGCCCTGTTGGTCCCATATTATTTTAAAAATTGAATATGGCGGGATAGCTCAGTTGGCTAGAGCATACGGTTCATACCCGTAGTGTCGCTGGTTCGAATCCAGTTCCCGCTATTATAAAAGGTTGTGAAATTACACAACCTTTTTTATTATGGACTTTAGTCTGTTGAGCCCATTGGAGTTTTTCGTTGATCCGAAAAATGGAGATGGGCGAAACAATGAACCACCCGCTATGCGGGTGCGCGTCGATTGTTATACACAAAAATCACCTTTCCATTTACAATAAAGTTGTTCAGGCTATATTGCAGAAAGGAAAA
>NZ_BAAHSI010000021.1:0-135497 GCF_054601575.1 Faecalimonas canis
CAGACTAAAGTCCATAATTTAAAAATAGAATGTGCTATGCACATTCTATTTTTACTTTCCTATTATACATTAATCTCAGCCTTCATGCCAAGTATATTTTTATTTTCTTCTAACATCGGATTTACTACATTTTTCAAGAAAGCATCTACCTGCTCTTTTGAACGACCTACATATTTTGAAGGATCCATTGTTTTCTGTAAATCTTCCAAAGTAAGATTAAAAGCGGAATCTGATGCGATTAATTCCAAAAGATTATTGTCTAATCCTTTTTCTTTTACATTTCTTCCTGCTTCCATTGAAAGTTCACGAATTCTTTCATGAAGTTCTTGTCTGTCACCGCCTGCTTTTACGGCATCCATCATAATGTTTTCTGTCGCCATAAACGGAAGTTCTGACATAAGACGTTTTTCAATTACTTTCGGATATACAACTAGACCGTCTACAACATTTAAGCAAAGGTCTAAAATACCGTCGATTGCCAAAAATCCTTCCGGCACACTTAAACGTTTATTTGCAGAGTCATCCAATGTTCTCTCAAACCACTGTGTTGCTGATGTAATTGCCGGATTCATAGCATCTACCATAACATAACGTGCCAAAGAAGCAATACGTTCACTTCTCATTGGATTTCTTTTATATGCCATTGCAGATGAACCAATCTGTGTCTTTTCAAAAGGTTCTTCCACTTCTTTTAAATGCTGAAGAAGACGGATGTCGTTAGAAAACTTGTGAGCGCTTGCTGCAATTCCTGCAAGAACATTCACTACTCTCGTATCCACTTTTCTCGAATATGTCTGACCTGATACTGCATAACAATGTTCAAATCCCATTTTCTTTGCAATCATAGGGTCGATTTTATCAATAATTTCCTGATTTCCGTCAAATAACTCAAGGAAACTTGCCTGTGTTCCCGTAGTTCCTTTTGAACCTAGAAGTTTAAGACTATTTAATACATAATCTAAATCTTCTAAATCATGCATAAACTCCTGCAACCAAAGTGTCGCTCTTTTTCCTACTGTAGTAGGCTGTGCAGGTTGAAAATGTGTAAAGGCAAGTGTAGGAAGCGCTTTGTATTCCTCTGCAAATTTTGCAAGTTCTGCAATAACATTCACTAATTTCTTCTTTACCAGTTTCAATGCTTCTGCCATGATAATAATATCTGTATTATCTCCTACATAGCATGAAGTTGCGCCGAGATGAATAATTCCCTTTGCCTTAGGACACTGCTGACCGTAAGCATATACATGCGACATTACATCATGACGGACAAGTTTTTCTCTTTCTTTTGCCACTTCATAATTAATATTGTCTGCATTTGCCTTTAATTCTTCAATCTGTTCTTCTGTAATATTTAATCCAAGTTCACGTTCTGTTTCTGCAAGAGCAATCCATAACTTTCTCCATGTTCTGAATTTCATATCAGGAGAAAAGATGTACTGCATCTCTCTACTCGCATAACGTTCTGATAACGGGCTTTGGTATCTGTCTGTACTCATTATAATCTCCTTTGAATTAGATTCCTAAACGTTTGAACACTTCGTTGTATGCTTCTTCTACATTTCCCATATCACGACGGAAACGGTCTTTATCTAATTTTTCGTTTGTGTGTACATCCCATAATCTGCAAGTATCAGGTGATACTTCGTCTGCAAGAATAATTGTTCCGTCTTTTAAACGTCCAAATTCAATCTTGAAGTCGATTAATTTCATATCTGCCTGAAGGAAGTATGCTTTTAATACTTCATTTACTTTTCTTGTATATGCTTTAATTGTGTCAATCTCTTCCTGTGTTGCAAGTCCGAGTGCCAAAGCATAATCATCATTGATGAACGGATCTCCTAAATCATCATTTTTATAACTAAATTCAAGGATTGGACAAAGAAGTTCTTTTCCTTCTTCCACACCCATTCTCTTGGAAAAACTTCCTGCTGCCACATTACGAACGATAACTTCAAGCGGAACAATGTCTACTTTCTTAACTGCTGTTTCACGGTCGCTTAATTCTTCAACTAAGTGAGTAGGAACACCTTCTTTTTCCATTAACTTAAATACATGGTTTGTCATACGGTTGTTTACAACACCTTTTCCTACGATAGTTCCTTTTTTCTCTCCGTTAAAAGCAGTTGCATCATCTTTGTAATCTACAATAACAACATCCGGATCATCTGTCATAAATACTTTCTTCGCTTTTCCTTCATATAACTGCTCTAATTTCTTCATACGTTTACACCAATCCTTTTCTTGATTTTTAACTTGTTTACACGAAGAGTATAATACAAGGCAGATAGAAATGCAACCTTTCCACCTGCCTTATATGCTTATACTATCATTATTTATTATAAATCCAATTCATTAGTTCAACTTATATACCTGCTTATATGCACGAAATACTGCCTTCGGATTTTCTATGGAAATCTGCGTTTTCCACTCTTCTTCCTTCTCTGCGAGATAACAGTCCGCCTCCTGATACATTTCATTATCAGCCAAAAGTTCTTCGTGCTCCTCAGCAGTCATATAACGGCGGCAGCAATATAGATATGCATATAGCATAGATTTTTCCTCGCAAATTTGAAACGCTGACAAAAATCTATCCCCCGCTTCCCTATATAAAAACAATCTGCCGTATGCCGTTCCAAGACATCCATACACTTTCCCATAGAATTTCGGTTCTACTGACTCATCCTGCTCTCCATGCAAAATAGAAAGATAGCCCCGAATTGCCGCCTCCGTTTCCCCGTTCTTCAAAAGACTGTCCGCCTTATATTTCTGCTTTTCTACATCCTTTTGATTTTTTAATTGCGTTAATATTCCTTCAATATGGCTGAGTTCGTTTGCCATATATATGCCGCTGTCTTTTAATATGTATAAGACAAACTGCTCAACTGAACCATGTGATTTCAGACAATCATTAAGTTGTTTTGCAAGTTTCTCCTTTTCCAGTTCTTCCTCAATCCAATCGCACAGTTTTTTATTGACTAAAGTATAATCCACTAAATAAGGAAAATTACAGATATAATAGCAAAGTTCTTCCAACGTATATATTTTTTTATGTACCCTTGTAATCTCATACGGTTGTCTTGCTTTTTTGCTATGACAAAGAATTAAACTGCCCATCTCGTCCTCCTAACTCTATCACTGTCTGCGTCTGAAATCCTGATGACTCGAAAAAGTTTCCAAACCCAATATCTTTCCATGTAATTATGCAAGTATATTCATCCTGAAAAATAACGTTTACCTGTAAACGAAGTGTATATTTTTCTCTGTCCGGAAGATTTTCAAATGGTACTTTTACTATCCTTGCAGAACGCTCCGTCAGCGATTCAACATGAATTTCTATATCATTTGTATCTTCCAAAAGTATTTCAAACTGTTTATCATTTTCGTACCATTTTGTCCCCCACTGTACAATCGGATACCATGTATCCCTGCCATTTATTCTAAGTTTAAGACAAATCTGTTCCGTCATTTTAGTATCGTCTAGATAAACAAGTCCGCCTCTTCCCTCATCCGATTTATATTGCGCTGTATAACACGCTCCCTTGCTGTACAGATTATCTCCCTGAAATGCTCTTCTTCCATTGCACAATGTTCGCAAAGAATTTGGATACCAATTCCTTTCAAATCCTTCTCCGATTAAAAATACGGAGGAAATCAATCTGCGGCTAAATACACTTTTGATAAAATGATTAAAATGCTCGTCCGCCCTTTTTTGTCCTTCTTCATCCTCCGACGGATATACTATGGAAAGTTCTTCCCATTCTACATTTGCCACCTCATCTACGGAAACAAAAGTATCACGCGTCTTTCCAAACTCCGTGTGCAATTTTTTCAACATATATGAACGTACTCCATCCCCATCACAATAAAAAAGCGCCGACTCATACTGCCAAAGTTCTTTCGGTTGGTAAAACATATAATAACAAAAACTTTCTCTGCTATCCTGCACATATATTTTTTCTTTCGGTACGCCCAATTTCTGCCCCACACTTTTTAAAAGATGTACAAGGTCCACATCTATATCCGGAAGAGTAAACGCAATCGCTTCTATATTTTGAAACTGCTTTAAAACAAGTTGAATATATAAAGATAACAGCCAAATACCCTCATATGTGTTTTCTCCCACCTGTATCAACTCATGCTTTGCCGCAAGGGAGAGAAGATCATAAATGCCTTCTTCCCCTGCTTTTTCTCCATATATCCATTCCTGTCCTTTTTTGCCAATAACAAGCGGAATGCGTTCTGCCGTTTTCGGTTCCTGCTGTCCCTCTTCACAATAACTTATCTGACAGGTATGTTGATTTAATTCTACACCGACCACATAGCCCCTTTGCATTTTTCTTCCCTCTTTCTTCTAGTATATTTCAAATAATTCTTCCGCCATCTTTTCTTCTAATCGATATTGGAAAAGCGCTTTTTCCAATTCTTCCCCATCCATTTTATTCATAGCATTCAGGCGACCGTATTTTCCAACCGTCTCAACTTTTCTTTGTTGTCTGCATACTCCGCTTTCCTCACAAATAACATTTTCTTCTTTCTGTTCTCTAAATGTGTATGAAAGACTTTCTCCCTCAAGAAGAACAAATTCTTTCACATAAATATTTGCATAAACAGGTTGAAGCGGCTCTACAATAACATCTCTTCCTGCTTTATATGTCAATTTTACTTTCCCGTCTTCTTTTGCCTTATACTGAATTAATATTTTATCGTGAAGTAAAACTTCCCGAAGCCAATCTTCCTTATATTTCAAATAGAATGGAAAAACAAGTTGTCGTTCGCAAAGTTCCTGCAGAAACAGTTTTAAACTATCTTCCATTTCACTTGTATATGGATGACCCGCATAGAATTTCAGTACCGTAATTTTGCATACTTCCGGAAGTTCTGTTCCTTTCTCATATTCATTTAAAATTACTTTTATAATCTCTTCTTTTATTTCTCTTGATTTTACGACATACTCCCGTGAAACGTACGATAAATACGCCTGTTTCAAACGAAAATATGCACTTCCTCTATAATAATCCATGAAAATCTGTTCTTCATTAAACATTGTTTCCGAATACAACATCTGCGTAATAATACGCTCGGCAAGTGCATCAGTCTTAATCTCATAATCTTTTGCAATGCTCCACACCTTTTTCATATTTTTTGTTGCACCACAATAATATTCCGACAAATAATTAAGAGTCACTTTATCATATTGACCTCTTTCCAAAAGCGAGAAACAAAGATATGTAAGATAATCATCCTCATTTTCCTCTTCCCGAATATATTTACTGCAAAAACGAAATACTTTGCCATCTCCGAAATAGTCGATACCGTATCTCTTTACATTTTCAAAAGTCAGTTCCGCTCTGCTCTCCTCTTCTCCCATTTCAAGCAGTTTTTCTTTATCCTTATACATTTCCACAAACTGCGACTCAAAACAAAGTCTTGTCAGTTCATATGGAATTGAATCCGTATAATGTCTTCCGTCATCTGCCTCCCAAACAATTCGGGAAGTCTTATGGTATAAAAGAATTTTCGCTCCCTCTTCTCTATACGCAACACGTTGACTGATTGTTCCATTTTTCTCAATGACAACAACATACTTCATATGCGGTGCATTTGTTTTTACAACATATATATGAGAAATATCGTAAATGGCTTTCATTCTCTCCATATCCAAATCCGGTTCATTACAGAAACGTTTATAAAGAAGTCTGAGATCTTCATTAATTCTTCTTTTTTCCAGTTGTTTCCATGCAAACGCTTCCATCTGCTCACAATAACTTGCAAACAGTCTGCTATCTTCATCCTCATGTGTCAGCACATTCGCATATAAAAATGCCGTATTTTTGTAATCCAATGAACTTCCGTGTACAAAGTAAAGCCATACTGTTCTTGGAAATGCTTTTTTCATTCTTTCTTTGTCGGCAGACATAATATAATATTCATACAGTTTTGCAATTCTAAGTCCCG
Organism: Faecalimonas canis; assembly: GCF_054601575.1. Lineage (NCBI taxonomy): Bacteria > Bacillati > Bacillota > Clostridia > Lachnospirales > Lachnospiraceae > Faecalimonas > Faecalimonas canis. Next base: position 5,956 of record NZ_BAAHSI010000021.1, read on the forward strand.
CTTCCACCGCTCTCTCATACCATACAAAATAAGATTTTTCTTTCTTATCTCCTTTGATAAGCAATGTACAGATAGCATTTAAAATCATTTCTTCCGGATATAACTGGTAAGAACGTGCCAATATCTGATACAACCTTTCCTGATAAACCTTTTCCTGACTGGCAAGATTTGCCGTATAGAGTGCCAATTCCTTTGTAATCATGCGGTATTTCGTAGCAAAATCCAATACCTGTAATTCAAAATGTCCAAGTTTTTTTAGCAGACTGCTTCTTTCCTGAAAACAAAGATATGCTTCAATATATAAAAGAATCTGATTCGCTCCCTGTGAAAAACATTGCTGCAATACACGGATTTTTTCACTATAATTGCGATACTTCACATCTATATTCAACAACATACATAACAACTGCCATGACTCAGGATGCTTTCCGTACGCTTTATTTAGTTCTTCTGTTACTTTCTTGATATGACTTTCATCTTTTGCCAGAAGTCCTGTCAAAAACATATAATAAGAGCCTAATTCCGTTTTTTTCCCAACGGCAAACCGGTTATAATTATAATTTTCTAAAAACCATTTTCCTTCTTCTTTACAACCGCCCCTTAAATAAACATGAGCCATAAGTAATTCGTAAAACTCATTGTCCGGTGCTATTTCCTGCAACTGTTTCACAAGATCCACAGCCTGCTTTGTCCACTGTTTCAATTCTAACCTGCCCGAAACGCAAGCCATATAACTTTTTAACAGACAGCCAAACATCAATTTTTCTTCCCCATGTTTTTCTTTGTGGGCTGATTGTTGATGAACGGTTACCGGATATTCTATCTTTTCGTAAGGCGTTTCCACAACAATTTTTCCATAATTATAACCGGCGTGCAGTTTCTTTACATCAACTACATACTCTAAATAATAATCATTTCCAATAAAATCTTCTGTTGTAATCTGCTCTTTCTCAACACGCAAAAATTCACCGACCACATAAATCTTAATCGGCAAGCATCCCCATGTATTCTTTGTGACACTTACCATTTCCTTTGTTGTTTCTGTATAATAAGAAAGTTCTGCCTTTTCATCCTGAAAAAGTAAATAAATTCTTTCCTTCTGCTTAATACCAACCAAAAATTCTTCTAAAGCCTGTTCATCCAAAGACCATTTTCTCATATTGCCATAAAGAGCCGTAATTCTTTCATCTTCATACTTCAACAGTTCAGAAAACTTCTTTGAACGGAATAATTTCCACGCTTCAACAAAATCTGCCTTGGCAAGTCTTTTGAAATCTTTAAGTGTCTGTATCTTCCCGTATTCTGTTATGACAAAAGGTTTCTCCACTACGGCCGTGTAATCAATATCGTACTCTCCACCGTCGCATACTACCGTAAATTTCCCATTTTCTATATCCCCGGGTGTCATTCCCTTTCCGTCAAATGTATAGTGAACTTCTACCGGATTTCCCTGAAATCCCTGTTCCTTCAATTGTACACGAAAAGAAGACGGATAAATCAGTCCACGAATATCCCCCTCTTTTCTATTGTGCAACGTAAAACTTCCCTCGTAAATTTCCCCCTCGCTGATTTGCATCATTATATGGGTTTCCGAGAATTGTACGTCCGGTTGTATTACTTCAAAATCTCCCTTTGAAATTCTTTTAATTTTATTTTTCATGCTATCCACCTGCTACTCATTTGTTTCTTGCATTGCGTTTCATCATATTGTATTATTATAGCATTAATATTTCATTTATGGCAAGTTTTTATATTAATCGGAAAGGCGGTCTTCATATGAGTAAAATACCACAATTTCACGGTAGTGATTTAGAGGCGGTTGCTGAATATTTTCAGTTTCCTCAAGAAGAAATTATCTGTTTCGGAGCAAATGTAAATCCCCTCGGTTTATCTTTCTCCGTCAAAAAAACACTGGCAGAACATCTTGATATCATCTCATCTTATCCTGACAGAAATTATACTTCCCTAAAAAAACAGATTTCCTCATACTGCCATGTTTCCCCACAAAATATTGTTGTCGGAAACGGCTGTACAGAGTTAATTTCTCTTTTCATTCAGTTGTTAAAACCAAAGAAGGCTTTGCTCCCCATCCCAAGTTATTCTGAATACGAACGGGAAATCGTCTTATCCGGAGGTAGTGTAGAGTATTTCCCACTCCTACAAGAAGATAATTTTACTCTTTCTCTTTCTTCCTTATATAAAGCGTTAGAAAACAATATTGATTTACTTATTTTATGTAATCCGAATAACCCTACTTCAACTGCCATACAGACAGATGAATTAAAGCACATTTTATCTTTCTGCAAAGAAAGAAATATTTTTATCATGATTGACGAAACATATGTAGAATTTGTAGAAAATATAGCAGAAATTACTGCCATGCCATTGACAGATTGCTTTGATAACTTAATCGTCCTTCGTGGCGTTTCTAAATTTTTTGCCGCACCGGGATTACGTTTTGGCTATGGCGTTACCGGAAATGCTAATCTTCTCGCAGAATTAGACAGTATCAAAAACCCATGGAGTTTGAATAGCATAGGCGCTTACGCCGGAGAACTTCTTCTTTCTGATAAAAACTATATTCAAAAAACGCATTCTCTCATCTCATCAGAAAGAAAACGCATATGCAAAAAACTTTACTCCTTACCTTTTATACGGGTATATGAACCCGCTGCAAACTTTATTTTAATAAAAATCTGCAAAAATAATCTAACCTCATATGATGTCTTTGCCTTCGCCATGCAAAAAGGATTGATGATTCGGGACTGTTCTACATTTAACGGACTGAGCGGTGAATTTATTCGTTTTTGTATTATGAATCCTGAAGACAATGACAAACTTCTCGACTGTTTGGAAGAAATACTAAGATAATACAAAACCAGCCACTTCATATCAATTTGAAGTGACTGGTTTTTCTTATCTGATAAACAAGTATGCCATATATGCCGCATAAGTTGCAACCATTGTGCCACCCATAACTTTAGACACTCTCTGCTTTTTGCGGATCGGAATAAAAAATACAATGGAAACCACAATTAAAATAGCAATATCGTATAAATATGTATTCGCAACTGCCATAGGAAGAATTGTTCCTGAAACCCCTAAAATAAAGAAGATATTAAAAATATTAGAACCTACAACATTACCAAGTGAAATGTCGCTCTCTCCTTTTCTCGCTGCCACAATGGATGTAACAAGTTCCGGAAGAGAGGTTCCGAAAGCAACAATTGTAAGCCCGATAAACGCTTCGCTTAAGCCGAATGCTCTGGCAATCTCTTTTGCCCCGTCTACAACCATATTCCCTCCGATAATAATTCCTGCCAAACCGATGATACACACGATAATACTTTTTCCAAGACTATATTTTATCTCGATTTCTTCTCCATTCTCTTTATGTTCCGCTCTTCCTTTTAAACCTTCTCGTATGGCAAGATACATAAAAATCGCAAAACCGATAAGTAAAACAACTCCGTCCACTCTGCTAAGTTCCATACTCGTCTTGCCAAATAATGTGTCCATAGCAAGCACTCCTAACAATACCGCTGCAATAATAGAAATCGGATAATCTTTCTTAATCATGCTTTTCTGTACATGAAGAGGATAAATAAAAGCACTTACTCCAACTACAATCAATAAATTAAAAAGGTTAGAACCAACAACATTTCCGATAGCAATGTCATTACTTCCTTTCATCGCAGCCGATACACTTACTGCAAGTTCAGGAGCACTTGTTCCGAAAGCAACAATTGTAAGCCCGATAACTACAGCCGGTATATGTAACTGTTTTGCAATAGATGACGCTCCGTCAACAAAAAAGTCTGCTCCTTTTACCAATAAGATAAATCCAATTACTAAGCAGATAACCGCAACAAACATATTCATTTTCTTTCTCCTTCTCTTTCTCAAAAATTGCCTAAAAAATATAATAGCACTCTCACTATTTTTTTACAAGAAAAAGTACACAAAACACTTTGTTTCATGTACTTTTCTTTCGCTATTTTACAATGCGATAATATTCTTTTGTTGTAATCATAAATACAATTGTATAAAAAATAGCAAACACAATCACTGTAACTGCTGTTGTTCCCGCAATCAGTTTCACATTTTCCAATGCAAATGCTGAAAGTAATTTCGTAATAATTTTAAACGCTACTATCACATGAACAACCGCACAGGCAAGAGGAAGGTAGAACACACTCATCACCTGACTTCTGATAGAATGTTTCACTTCCTGTTTACTCATACCTACTTTCTGCATAATCGCAAATCGTTCTTTATCACTATACCCCTCTGAAATTTGTTTATAGTAGATAATCAGTACTGTTGCCATAAGGAACAATCCGCCAAAGAAAATGCCTAGGAAAAGGAACACTCCATATAATGAAAAAAATGCTTCTCTTTCCGTTTCTTTAAATTCCCCTGCAATATTACTTGCATTCATCGGAAAAGATTTTTTCAATTCCTCTGATGCTTTCATAATATTTTCTTCACTTCCTTCAAAATCCAAACTTTTGTAATAACATTCTGTCGTATTTTCCTGTGTTTTATCATCTCCAAGAAGAGTATCGATTGCTTTCTGGTCCGGAAGTACAATATAATACATATCTATCATCATCTGCAATTCTTTATCCAGATTTTTCATCTCCATTTTTTTCACATGGAACTTTTTTCCGTTAATCGACAGTTCATCGCCCGAAACATTTTCTCCCTTTGCTCCATAATAAAGAATTTCATTCTCTCCAAGCATTTCATTTCTCTTCTCAACCTGATTGAACTCTTCCAATGTCATAAAGCGAACTCCACAGTAAGAAGAAACATCCAAAGTTGTAGGTCCTATATTATCTATATTAGTCACAAGTGTATTTTTTCCTTTAGACGCATCCGTTTCCGTATAATAATAAGATGCCTCATCTTTTGCTTTCAGATTATATTTTTCCAGCACTCTATTTACTTCGCTATCGATTGTATGAATAACCTGCTCCTTATCCTCTCCTTCAATCACATCTCCCATCATAATACACTGTTTAGGAAATCTTGTGTTTAAAATATCTTCCAGTCCTGTATACAATGCCAATGTAGTCGATAACATAATTAATACCATTGTACTTAAAATACATATATTTCCAAGTCCCACTGCATTTTGCTTCATACGGTACATCATTCCCGACACAGATGTAAAATGTTTTGTTTTATAATAGTAATTTTTATTTTTTCGCAATGTTTTCAAAAGCGTAATGCTTCCCGCCGTAAATAAGGCATATGTTCCAATAATAACAAGAATGACGGCAACAAAGAAAAAGCCCAATGCATTCATTACACTTTCTGTAGTCAATGCAATGTAATATCCTATTCCTAATGAAATAACACCGATAATTGTCATAAATATTTTCGTTTTTGGTTCTCTTTCCCCTTGATTACTTCCATGTAACAGTTCTATCGGATTTGAAAGTCTTATCTGAAAAAGATTAAACACCAAACCGGCAAGGAAAATGGCTGAAAACAAAATAATCGTAACCGTAATGGCACTCGGTTCAACAGCAAACTCCATATGTGTATCAAAATGTAAAATTTTCAGCATAATCAAAAACACTAATTTTCCAAAACACATACCTCCTAAAATACCACCCACAAGACTAACAAATGCAATAATCAGCATTTCTACCGTAAGCATTTTAGCAATATGCCTTTTCCCAAGTCCCAGTACATTATAAATTCCTATTTCTTTTTTTCTCTGTTTCATCAGAAAACTATTTGTGTAAAACAGAAAAATCACCGAAAAAATGCCGACTATCGTCACACCCATGCTAAGCAGTTCACGAAATGTGTCTTCCCCCGGAACACCTACAATTCCTTTATTCAGTGTCAGTCCATAAATAATATAAAACATCATTACGGTAATTATACAAGTAATCATATATGGCACATATGTCCTTCTATTATTTTTAATATTCGTCACCGCAAGTTTCCTATAAATAGAGCTACTCAATTTTTTCACCCCCTGTAGTAATAGCCGTTAATGTATCCGAAATTTTCTGATACATTTCTTCATTGGATAAATTCCCACGATACAGTTGATAAAAAACTTCCCCATCCTTAATAAACAACACACGGCTTGCATTGCTGGCAGCCTTCACACTGTGCGTTACCATTAAAATAGTCTGTCCGTCCTGATTAATCTCTGAAAAAAGTTTTAGCAACTCATCTGATGCCTTAGAATCTAACGCTCCAGTCGGTTCATCGGCAAGAATCAATTGCGGCTTTGTAATCAATGCTCTGGCAACCGCCGCTCTTTGTTTCTGTCCTCCTGAAACTTCATACGGATATTTATTTAAAAGGTTTTCAATCCCTAGTTTTTTTGCAATCGGTACAAGTTTCCTCTCCATTTCCTCATATTTCTTTCCTGCCAACACGAGTGGAAGAAAAATATTATCTTTTAAAGAAAATGTATCAAGCAGATTAAAATCCTGAAAAACGAACCCTAAATTCTGTCTTCTGAATGCCGCCATCTCTTTTTCTTTAATTGTGGATAAATCCCTTCCTTTTAATAATACTTTTCCACTTGTCGCTTTATCTAATGCAGCTAAAATATTCAGCAATGTTGTTTTCCCCGAACCTGATTCTCCCATAATCGCAACATATTCTCGCGGTTCAACAGAAAAACTCACATCCGAAAGTGCCTTCACCTGATTCCCTCCAAATCGTGTTGTATATATCTTTTTTACATTTTTCACCTCTAAAATTGACATCTTTATGTCCTCCTTCCTATCTTTCCTCTTTATTATAAAAAAGGGAGAAATGCATTGCCATAGATTTGGCTTACATTTCTCCCTGTAAACTTACAAAATTGTAAGAATTAACTTTTACTCCCTGCTAAAGTCAATTAACACCTTTGTTCCTTTTCCAACCGTGGATTCCAACTGTAATCTATGCCCCAGTTTATTCAACACCTCTTTTGTCAGATACAAACCAAGTCCTGTAGACTTTTGATTGCTTCTGCCGTTATATCCGGTAAATCCTCGCTCCACTACTCTAGGCAAATCTTCTGCACTGATGCCTATACCTGTATCTTCTATTACAAGCAGATTTTCATTGTTTTTATCCATATAAATGGAAACACTTCCCTCATTTGTATATTTCAATGCGTTTGAAATAATCTGTTCGACTGCAAACAACAACCATTTTTCATCAGTCAGAACAGTCATTTCCATCAGTTCAAAATTCAATTTAATCTTTTGTAAAATAAATAATTTGGAATACTTTTTGATTGCTGTTTTAATTATCTCTGAGAGAGAATATCTATTCAACACCATATCCTGCGACATCTGTTTTTCCCGCAGATAATGTAACACCATCTCTACATACTGCTCTATCTTAAACAATTCCGCAGACAATATCTTTGGATCAGCCTCTCCTGACTGTAATAACAAATTCATCACGGAAATCGGAGTCTTTATCTGATGTGCCCACAACATATAATACTCTTCCGCTTCTTTCGCCGAAATATCCATGGAAGAAACCAATTCTTTTCGACTTCTATGCAATTCTTTAATCATTTCCTGATACGTTTGCTCCAAAAGTCCTTCCGGTTCAGGAAACTCTCCCATTTCATATGACAACTGTCTTTTCAAATATTCTAACTTTTTATATTTCCCTACATATTTTACAAAGTCAGCCAAACCAATCAAGCCAACACTTATCACGCAAAGAAACAACGCATAGTTCGTATCAGTTGGTTTTGCCCCATACAAAAAGGCAATTAGTTTTATCACTATCCCGCAAAATAATAAAACAAATATTATTTTCCTTTTTTCTTTTATATACGATAACACTAATTTCATCATGGAATGATATATCCTATCCCTTTCTTTGTTATGATAAACTCTTTAACACCTATTGTTTCCAACTTTTTTCGAAGTCTTGTTACATTGACAGTCAATGTATTATCATCAATAAATTCTTCATTTTCCCACAGACGCACCATAATTTCTTCTCTTGAAACTATTTTTCCTGCATTTTCTAAGAGAAGTTGCAAAATTTTATAATCATTTTTCGTCAATTCCAAGTGTTTTTCCTTATAAGATACACTCGCATCATTTAAATTCAAAACTACTCCCCTATGCTCTATCACATTTACACTACCTTGAAAAGAATATGCCCGTCTTAAAAGAGCCTGTATTTTAGCAGTAATTACATTTAAGTCAAATGGTTTTTCAACAAAATCATCCGCTCCCATATTAATAGCCATAACAATATTCATATTGTCCGAAGCGGAAGAAATAAAGACTATCGGAACTTTTGACACTTTTCTAATTTCTCCACACCAATGGAAACCATTAAAAAACGGCAATGAAATATCCAACAATACCAAATGAGGCTCAAAGTCTAAAAACTCCTGATATACTTTTTCAAAATCTGCAATACATTTCACCTCATAGCCCCATTTTTCCAAATGGCTTTCTAAAATTTTTGCAATCATCATGTCATCTTCTACAACGAGTAATTTATACATTTTCTTCCTCTTTTCCGCTAAATAATATCTGTATCGGTTCTAGTATAAAATAAAAATTATATTTACACAATGTAAAATGACTATTAATTATCTTCTATAATCAATAGCCATTTTACTTAAACACTTCAATCATTCTGTTTTACCTTTTTGGTGGTCTATACCTTCCTTTCATAAATTTGCCTTATTAACTTCCTAACTTAATAATCACATTTTCTGAAGTTGATATTTCATTTTTGTGCTATCATCGTTATGGGTTTTAATAAGGATATAACCTTTCCGTAGATTATATCTCCCTCATAAATAAAATAAATATTAGAGTATCAGTTTAGTGGTATCTGCTATTTGTTTTATTTATTTTGTTTATACTGTTATTATATCATTGTTTTTATAATTGTCAATACTTTTTTAAAATATTTTTTATTTTTTTATTTTACTTCTACTCTCTACTATAATTCACATTCGTTTACAATGAACATATATATATTGTAACAAAACAGTGTGAGGTAGTTATGCGTTCTATTCACGCAATGCAAAATAATACTGTCGATAAAGGAACTCTTCAACTAAACATTACCTCCGAAATCACTTCTTATCCGATTTCAGATGCAACCGTCAACATTTATTATACCGGTGTTCCCGATAGTCAATTAGAACAACTAACCACAGATTCTTCCGGTCAGACCGAAACCATTGAATTGGATACTCCTCCATTGGAATACAGTTTAAATCCTTCTATTGAATCTCAGCCCTATTCTGAATATACTTTTGAGATTGGTGCTCCCGGATATGAAACAATGAACATCGCAGGAGCCGAACTGCTTCCAACAGTAAAAGCAATTCAAAACGTTGCCTTAAAACCATTGGATACAAATACACAGCAGCAGGATGTTTATGTCATTCCCGGTCATACACTTTATGAAGAGTATCCTCCTAAAATCGCTGAAGATGAAATCAAACCTATGGATGAAACAGGAGAAATCGTACTTAGTCGTGTTGTTATACCTGAATTTATCATTGTGCACGACGGTTCTCCAAGAGATACTACCGCAAAGAATTATTATGTTCGCTATCGGGATTATATTAAAAACGTTGCATCCAGTGAAATATACGCAACATGGCCTATTTCCACCATTCAGGCAAATGTGCTGGCTATTATGTCCTTTACATTAAATCGAGTATATACAGAATGGTACCGGAACAAAGGGTATGAGTTTACAATTACATCTTCCACAGCGTTCGACCATAAATGGATACCAAATCGTAACATCTACAACACTATTTCCGGCGTCGTTGATGATATATTTGCCAATTATCTTTCACGCCCAAACGTTCGGCAGCCGATTCTTACCCAGTATTGTGACGGAAGACAGGTTACCTGTCCAAACTGGATGACACAATGGGGATCTTTGTCCCTAGGCGAACAAGGTTACACCCCTATTGAAATACTGCGCTATTACTACGGCGACAATATATATATCAATACCGCTCAAGAAATCTCCGGCATTCCATCATCATGGCCTGGTTATGATTTAGAAAATGGTTCTTCCGGCGATAAAGTCCGTCAGTTGCAAGAACAATTAAATGTTATTGCAGGGGCTTATCCTGCCATCCCTAAAATAAGCGTAGACGGTATTTACGGTCCGGCCACATCTGCCGCCGTAAAGAAGTTCCAATCTATATTTGGTTTAGCAGACACAGGAATTACCGATTATCCTACATGGTACAAAATTTCTCAAATATATGTAGGCGTTTCCCGCATCGCAGAACTGACATAAAAAAAGCAGAGATATGACTCTATATCATATCTCTGCTTTTTATTTACAGCAATCTCTTTATATCATTAAACAAAACAAAAATCATTAGTCCGAAAAGAAGCATCAATCCTGCAAAATGCACCATTCCTTCTTTCTCCGGAGGAACACGTTTTCCCCGTATTGCCTCAACAAACAAAAACACCAGTCTTCCCCCATCTAATGCCGGCAGAGGAAGTAAATTCATTACTCCTAAGTTTGCCGAAAGTAAAATAGATAAATTGATTAAAGAAAAGATTACAGAAGAAACTCCGTATGCCTTGTTCGTTTCGTAAGCATCTCCTACCACATCAACTATTCCTACCGGACCCGATAACTGATCCATTCCTATTTTTCCTGTAAACAACATCTTCAAACTTTCCAATGTCGTTTCGATCCAATATTCCACCTCATACAATCCATATTGCAATGCCGTAAAAGCATTTGCCTTTTTATATTTTGCCTGTGTGACACCAATTAAATACTGTCCCTGTTCGTTCTTTCTCGGAATTAATGTGGATTCATAAGTCTTTCCATTCCGCTTATATTCAAGCGTAACTTTTTCACCTTGATGAAATTGATTGTAAACAGAAATTTCTCTGAACACATGGATATTTTTCCCATTAATCTCTGTTATCACATCACCTTTTTGCAACCCTGCTTCCTGTGCTGCTGAATTTGGAACAACACTGCCTATTTCTGCTCTGTCATATCCTACCCAGCCGACAATAATTACCGATAAGATAAATGCCAAAATAAAATTAAAAATAGGACCGGCTGCAATTACTGAAATTCTTGCCCAAACTGATTTATTATTAAAACTTCTCTCATCTGTATTTTCAACATCATCTTCTCCCATCATACATGCTCCGCCTATCGGAAGCAACTTAATGGAATATTTTGTTTCTTTTCCCTGCTTACTTACAATTGTAGGTCCCATCCCTATAGAAAACTCTTCCACATAGACTCCATTTTTTCTGGCAAGAAGAAAATGTCCCAGTTCATGAAAAAATACAATAAAACTAAATAATAACAGTGCGAGAATAATTCCCATCACATTTACCACCTGCTTTCTATCTGATTATATACTTCCTGCTCTGTTTTCAATATTTCCTCAACAGATGGATTCTTAATATTTTTATGATTCCTCATACATTCTTCTATAATTTCCGGTATTTCTAAATAGCGTATTTGCCGATTTAGGAATTTGCTGACAGCCAATTCATTTGCCGCATTAAACACTGTCGGCAGAGAACCGCCCTCTTTACCTGCTTCATATGCAAGACGGAGTCCATAAAATGTTTCCATATCCGGCTCTTCAAATGTTATTTGTGACAACTTTTTGAAATCTAATCTGTCACCCGGAAGGTATCTTCTTTCTGGATAATATAATGCGTACTGAATTGGAAGTTTCATATCCGGTGTTCCAAGTTCTGCAATAATTGCCCCGTCCACATATTCTACCATAGAATGAATGATACTCTGTGGCTGTACGACAACTTCTATCTGTTCCATTTTTACATCAAAAAGCCATTTTGCCTCGATTACTTCTAATCCTTTATTTACAAGTGTAGACGAATCAATTGTAATTTTTCTACCCATCTCCCAGTTTGGATGTTTGAGGGCATCTTCCACCTGAATATTTTCCAACTCTTCTCTTTTTCTGTTTCTGAACGGTCCGCCTGACGCGGTCAGAAGGATTTTGTGAATGGCTTTATTTTCATTCCCCTGAAGAGATTGGAAAATAGCGCTATGTTCACTATCCACAGGAAGAATGGATACACCGTGTTTTTTTGCCAATGGCATAATAATATGTCCTGCCGTTACAAGCGTTTCCTTATTAGCAAGGGCAATATTTTTTCCCGCTTCAATTCCCGCTATTGTAGGACGTATTCCAATCATTCCCACAATCGCCGTTACTAAAATCTCTGTTTCAGGAAGAACTGCAATTTCAATTAATCCGTCCATCCCCGATACAACCTTTACATCTAAATCCGAAATATTTGTACGGAGTTCTTTCGCTTTTTCCTCATCCCAAACTGCTACAACCCTTGGAGAAAATTCACGAATTTGTTTTTCCAACAGCTCAATATTATTTCCAGCTGCCATTCCCACTACTTCAATATCTTTATTTTCTCTGACAACTTCTAATGTCTGTGTTCCTATCGAACCTGTAGAACCTAAAATTGCTATTTTTTTCATTTCGTTTCCTCATTATTTCATTAACATAACCGATAAGTAATATATTATTGGTGCAGTGAAAATCACACTGTCAAATCTGTCTAAAATACCGCCGTGACCAGGAATAAGTTTTCCATAGTCCTTAATATCATGGTTTCTTTTAATTGCAGAAGCCGCCAAATCTCCCACTTGGGAAATCATCGAACCTACTCCACAAATAATAGCATAGTGAAGAACATTTGCATCTGCACCTGCTGCAAATTTATTAATCGCCAATGCGTATACTGCTCCCAGCAATGCAGCACCTAAAATGCCACCGACACCGCCTTCCACCGATTTTTTCGGGCTTAGTTTTGGAGCCATTTTGTGTTTACCAATCAGCATTCCTACACAATACGCACAAGTATCACTTCCCCATGAGCAGAGGAAAATCAGCCATACAAGAAAAGCACCCTGCGGAAGCATTCTCGTCTGATATACATATGAAAGCATCATGGCAACATAGAATAATCCAAAAAATACAAACATAACCTGTTGTGCCACATATTTCGGAAATGAAAATACATAAACCGCCATAAGCAGAACAAGAAAACCTATGATAAGTGGCACAATCTGTTCTTTACTCCCAAATCGTATGCAGGTGTAATAAAGTATTCCCGCCAAATATCCTGTAAATCCAAGCAGTTTTTTATGTACATCTACCACTTTATATAACTCACTCATCCCAATTAAACTGATTACAAGCAGAACCCCAAACAATAAATCCTGTCCGGTTATAACTGTAACCAAAGCAATAATTACAAGCACAATCCCACTTAGCAGTCTTGTTTTAAACATTATTTTTCCTCCTTTGTTCCACCAAAACGTCTATCTCTATTATTATAATGCAAAATTGCCTTTTCTAATTCCTGTTTTGTAAAATCAGGCCACAAAACATCTGTGAAATAAAATTCCGTATATGCCAACTGCCATAACAGATAATTGGACAGACGCAATTCTCCGCTTGTACGAATAAGCAAATCCGGATCCGGAATATCGTGGGTATCTAAATATGTTTCAAATACATTTTCCGAAATATCTTCCACTTCTAGTTTTCCGTCTTTGCAGTCTGCCGCCATTTTCTTCATGGCGCGAATCATCTCATCTCTACTTCCATAATTTAGTGCAATTTGGAAATTTAAACCATCATTATCAATAGTTGCTTTTTCCAACTCATCAATGCGTGTACGGATATCTTCCTCCAACCTTGTCTTATCTCCTAAGACGCGGACTTTCATACGGTTTTTCGCTGCCGTTTTTAAACAAGTCTTCATATAATTGCGCAATAATTTCATCAATGCATCTACTTCTTCTTTCGGTCTGCTCCAGTTTTCCGTTGAAAACGCATATACCGTCAAATATTTCACACCCATTTTATATGCTTCTTCGCATATTCTCTCTACATTTTTACTTCCCTGTGCATGACCATAATTTCTCGGCATTCCCTTTGCTTTTGCCCAACGTCCATTTCCATCTAAAATAATTGCAATGTGTTGCGGTACATTCATACTCTTTCCTCCATTAGTTTCTTTCATACAAAGAGGGGCACAATATGCACCCCTCTCATTTTCTCTGAAAAGCAAATTGTTATTTTTATACGGTCATTACTTCTTTTGATTTCTCCTCAACCGCTTTATCAATGTCTTTGATATGTTTATCTGTCAATTTCTGCAATTCATCTTCTAAATCTTTAATTTCATCTTCTGAAACTTCTGTTCCTTTTAATTTCTTAAATGCGTCATTGCCGTCACGACGAATATTACGAATGGCAACTTTAGCCTGTTCTCCTTTTTTCTTTACATCTTTTGCAAGTTCTTTTCTTCGCTCTTCTGTAAGTTCTGGGAAAACAAGACGGATTGTGCTACCGTCATTTGTAGGATTAATTCCAATATCAGATGTAAGGATTGCTTTCTCAATCTCTTTAACCATGGATTTTTCCCATGGCTGAATCTGAATCATACGTGCTTCCGGTACAGAAATATTGGCTGCCTGCTGAATTGGTGTAGGCACTCCGTAATAGTCAACCGTTAATTTATCAAGCACGTGTGGATTGGCACGTCCTGCACGAATTGTAGCCAATTCATTTACTAAACTATTGTAAGATTTTGTCATCTTTTCATCAAATACTTTTATTCTTTCATTCATAAATCTATCCTCTGCTTTCTTCTTATTCTTTATTATACAGTCACTTTTGTTCCTTTAAATGTGCCTGTCATTGTTTCGACAATGCTATTTTCTTCATTCAAACCAAATACGAGCATTGGCATTTTATTTTCCATACAAAGTATGGATGCAGTTAAGTCTACTGCCGCCAGACGTTTATCAATCGTTTCCTGAATAGAAATCTCATCATATTTCTTAGCGTCCGGATTTAATTTAGGATCGCTGTCATAGATACCATCAATTGCTTTTGCAAGAAGCATTGCGTCTGCCTCAATCTCAATCGCACGAAGAACTGCACCTGTATCTGTTGAAAAATATGGATGACCTGTTCCACCTGCAAAGAATACAACTTTTCCATTATTTAGCGATTCCACTGCGGCATCTTTAGAAAATAAACTTGTGAATGCTCCGCATACAAACGGCGTAAACACTTCTGTCTGCATTCCAACGTGTCTGAAAATATCCGACACATAAATACAATTCATTACCGTTGCAAGCATACCAATCTGATCCGCTTTCGTTCTGTCAATTGTTTCACTTGTTCTGCCTCTCCAGAAGTTTCCTCCTCCTGTAACAATCGCTACCTGTACTCCCGAATCCACTAACTGTTTTACCTGATTAGCAACTCCGATACAAGTTGCTTCATCAAATCCTGTCTTTTTATCTCCTGCCAGCGCCTCGCCGCTTAGCTTTAACAACACTCTTTTCATCTGTTTCTCCTCGCCTTTATTTTTCTTTCAATATGTTTATTATAACATAAGGCTTTTCCTTTCCACAAGTCCAAAAATGAAACAAAGGCGTCACTCATATTTTGAATGACACCTTTTCTTTAAGCTTTTTCAATATGGTATTTTCCATTTCCGTCAGAAATAACTGCTGATTTGTAAAATTCTTTTGCTACCTCAATTAAATAATATGTGTCCTTTATTCCGCAAGTTTCGTATGGCGAATGCATTGCAAGTTGAGCAATACCTATATCCACTGTATTAACCGCCACCTGCGTATTAGAAATATTTCCGAGTGTAGAACCTCCCAACATATCCGAACGATTCACAAAATTCTGATACGGAACTTCCGCCCTGTCGCAAATGGTTTTAAACATTGCAGCAGACACTGCGTCTGTAGTATATTTTTGATTTGCACTGTACTTAATAACAATTCCTCCATTTAGATACGGACGATTTGTTAAATCTGTCTTATCACTGTAATTTGGGTGAACCCCATGTGCGTTATCCGCCGAAATCATAAAACTGTTTGCCAACGCTCTTAAGTAATCATCTTCCGTTCTGTTCAATCCACGGTTAATGCGTCCCAACGTATCTTTTAAAAATGTAGATGCCGCCCCCTGTTTTGTACCGCTTCCTACTTCTTCGTTATCTAAAACACAGTGAACACTTACCGCCTTTTTATTTTCTGCCTGTAAAAATCCCCTTAACGATGCGAAAGCACACTGCGTATCATCTAATTTTGCAGAAGAAACAAACTCTTCGTTCGCTCCCCAAATACTTCCTTTCATACGATTATACAAATACAAATCGCTTCCCAAAACATTTTCCTTTTCTACTCCTGCGCTCTCTGCAATAACTGACATAAAATCAACTTTTTCTGACATATTGCTGTAAAGTGGAAGCATATCTGTCTGTGCATTATATTTATATCCGTCATTCACTTCCCTGTTCATATGAATTGCAAGATTGGGAATCATCACTAAATCTCTGTCCACATTTACGAGTTTTGTTTCAATTGCATCTCCCTCTTTTACAAGAAGTCTTCCCGCTACGGATAACGGACGGTCAAACCATGGGGCACAGAGCATTCCACCATATTTTTCTACATTCAGTTTTGTGTATTGATTTTCTACACAAATTTCCGGATTTTCTTTTACTTTAAAAGTAGGAAAATCACTGTGACTTGCCATTATCTGAAAACCTGTGAAGTTTTCTTTTGGAATCTGAAATGCAATTAATGAAGATTCATTGCGTGATACATAATATTTTCCTCCACACTTCAACTGCCATTCCTGTGCTTCATATAATTCCTGAAAACCATTATCATTTAATTCCTCTTTCATGTTTTGAATTAAATGAAAACAACTGTAACTTTTTTCAATAAATGCTAATAATTCTTTCGCTGTCTTTTTATACATCTTTTTGTTCTCCTATCTTTTCTCCCATTCTGACCAAAGTTTCGTACGCACATTCCGTATTTCTCAAAATATCTTTATCAACACATATTCTGTTTTTCTGTGTCAACAATATAATTGTTGAGCCTCCAAAGGCGAAATTCCCTTTTTCCTCTCCTCTTTTTACTCTTCTCTCTTCGTGCCTGTTTTCAATTTTGCCGACCATCAATGCCCCAACTTCCATCATCAAAATTGTGCCGAATGTTTTTGTCTTTAGCAGAGAATACTCTCTTGTATTCTCTTTATAAATCGGGTAAACATCATTTGCCACAGGATTTACCGTATGAAAAACACCTGATATTCTTATATTTCTTGATTTTGTGCCATCAGCCACATAGCAATAACGGTGGTAATCTTCTACGGACAAACGGAAAATCCACGCATATCCACCCTCATATCTCTCTGCCAGTTTTTTATTTTTCAAAAGTTCCTCTACCGTATACGCCGTATGCTTAATCGAAAAACGACTTTTACTATTTATTGGATAAACGGTAAGTTTTGCATCGCATGGACTGATAAACACGTTTTCCTCCATGTTTATTTCCCTTGCATCTGCCCTAAATTTCCTTTTAAAAAATGCATTATATGAGTCAAATTCTTTTTTTTCACACAAAGATAAATCAATATGATTTAATTTCACAAAAGGAGGAATAAGCACTCTCGACAAAGAACTGTCCAAAATTTTCCCTCCAAGTTTTGATACAAAGGGTACTGTAAGACATTTCACAATCACTCTTCCCACCGTGCTACCATATAAACTTTTTAACAGTTTATCCTGAAAACCGTTCTCTCCCTTTAAATTTCCTTCTCTGTCTTTATATCTCATCTGTTTCTCCACTAAATAATATGTGTAAGTTTCAATACTGCCAACGCCACAACCGCAACGATAACAGCCAGAACTTTATTCCCCGGTTTTTTTAACTGAAAACGTAAAATCAGTAAAAATCCTACAACAAGCATGGCTATATGTAATATAAGTACAAAATATCCTGCCATACAAGGTTTCAGCAGATAAAGAATCGGTAAAACAATTGCCATTGTCGTAATCGGCAGACCTTCATAGTATTTTCTCGCCTCAGAAGTTTCCTGCTGTCTTTTTTCTTCCATAACATTAAAATACCCCAAACGGATAACAGAGGCAGTTCCATAAAACGCTAAAATTATAATTCCAAAAATATCCTTTAAGCCTAGGCAGTAACATAATATAACCGGAAATGCTCCAAAACATACTACATCACATAGTGAGTCAATCTGTATACCGAACTTTTTCTCGTCCTCTGTTCTGTTTTTCATTGCTCTTGCAATCTTCCCATCAAACATATCGCATAACCCTGAAAATGCAAGACAAAAAATCGCAAGTTTATAATGTCCATTTACCGTACACATCATTCCTATAATGGATGAGATAAGCCCGATATATGTTAAAATTACTGAATAGTTATAAAATCCTATCATCATTCTTCCCTCTTTACTCTATCATTTCTTTTCTTTTTCCAAGTGTAAATTGTGCAACCACCGTCATAATTGCACTGATAAATAATTGTGCGTAATAACCTAATCCCCTGCTTAAAATCATTCCGGGCAACAAAAGTGCAGGACTGAATATCGGAACAAAAATAATTAAAAATAACTGTTCACTAATACCCATCCCTCCCGGAAGCGGCAACATATCCACCGCTATCGAAATAACCGCCTGTAATAAAACGATATCAACAATGGATTTGCCTGAAAGTCCAAATGCGCAATACACAAAATATGTTGTTAAAAACAGTGCGATTCTCTGCAAAAATGTAATTGCAAGCACATTTACCATGACCATCACATGACTTTTTAAATATTTTGCAGTGTCATTATATAAATCCATGGACTCTTCCAATTTTTCCATACGTTCTTCTTTTTGTTTTAGAATATGTAGTTTTTCAAGCAGACGAAGCCCTTTTTTCATCATTGCTTTCGCAAGAACAGGATGAAACACAAGAATAAGCATAAAAGTTACGCACATAACATTTAAACCTACCCCTAGATAAAATACCGGAAGTATTCCTGTTAAATATTTTTTTACAAACCCTTGCCCAACAATCAGAAGAAATACTCCGATAAGCACAAGAACCATTTTATATGTAATGGTTACAATCATTAACACTAATGTAGACACCGGTATCGGTATCTTCTCTTTTCTCATATAATAAATCTGCATCGGCTGTCCTCCGCTTGCAGACGGAGTGATACAACTGAAAAAAAATCCAACCGAAGAAAAGAGAAAACATTTCCATTTTTTCAATTTAATTGATAGGGAACGCATTAAATAATAAATAATAATGGATTCACCCCAAATAAAAAACACAACGCATACTATACCGAAAAAGATAAACTCAAACTGTGCATTTTGAATAACCTGCACTACCTTCGTAATATCTTCTCCTTTAAATACACCGTAAATGGTCAGACCGAATACAAGAAACAGAAAGATAAGATTAAATATATTCTTCTTTACATTTTTCATTCCTATTTCCCCCTGTTTTAAAAATTCTATTGGTCATCCCTTTCCAAAAACGCATATACCCTTGATAAAATCGTGTATGTCTTGCAAACCACAACGTTGCTTCAGCTATAACAACTCCTGCAATCACATCTATAATAACGTGCTGCTTTGTTGTCAAAGTAGAAATAAATACTGCAACCGCTATCAAACACGAAGTCCACTTATACCATTTGGGAATCTTTTTCTCCCCTCTTATTCCGATATAACAAAACCAACTAACCAAACAATGAATGGACGGAAACAGATTATCCGCCGCATCTATCCTGTATAACAATCGCATTCCTTCATTCCATATTCCTCCTCCGACAATATCCGGTCGGATATTTGTTGTTGGAAACAGAAGAAAAATAGAAAAACAGATAATTCTGGAAATCATATCTGCAAAAAAGAACTGATACGCCTTCTCCTCATCCTGCTTTGCCATAATAATATAGTTGACTGCCCAAAAAATATAACATCCGAAATAAATAAACAAACTTTCTGAAATAAGTGGTATTTTCTCATCTAAGCGACTCGTCAATATATGGTGATGCCAATTTCCTGCAATAATTCTTGCACCGCTATATACCATGCTGTTAAAAATAAAAGCAAAAATAAGGATAAAAAATCTATCTATCGGCATTATTTTTTCAATACAATTTTGTATTTTCTTTCTCATATGCTCCCTCACATTCGCCTAATATCTTTTTATTATAGCAAATTTTTTTCTCAGGATAAAGCAAATATCCCAATCTTAAGAAACCTTTAAACTTTTTTAGCAAGATAATGTGACGTAAAATATGCCGAAACAGGAACTATCAATAGACAGGTAATTGCTCCAAACAGCATAACAGAAAGTTCTTGAAAGAGAAATTTAGAATTCAAAATTAACTCTAAAGAGAACTTCTCACGTTTTAAATATGCGAACAGCAACAGGGATTCTCCCAAATACGCAAATAGTAATGTATTTACCGTTGTTCCGATAATTTCCTTTCCTACCTGAATTCCAGAGTGAAAAAGTTCCTTTTCCGTTAAATTCTTTTTATGAAACGCCACTTCATGTACTGCGGAGGTTACTGAAAGAGCCGTATCAATCGCAGCACCCAAAGCACTTAATATCGTGACGGAAACTGCTATCCGCATCATACTGATTTGTATATTTACATTATAATAATACATCACATCTTCCTGTATAGACTGGATTTCATTTAACCCACCGCCACTGTATTTCCAAACACAAAAATAAATACATAGTGTAACAAAAAACATTACAACAATGACTGCCATAAATGCTGATTTTGTTTTTACATTCTTCCCATTCTGCCCAAATAATGAGATACAACTGATGGCAACCGTAGCCAAAAATAAAATGAAAAACGGAGAATATCCTGCTGCCAGCAGAATAATCGTAAACGTCAATACAATAATATTTCCCGCAAGAGCCATTATGGAAGTTGCTCCCCTTTCTCCTCCTACAACAAGCATTAACACAAACAATATAATTGCTAAAATCGCTATCATAATACCGCCTCCCCTCTTCTTTTAATTTTTAACAGAGAAGCAGCCACAAAAATAGAAATTGGAATGGCAATTACAATTCCTATACTTTCTATAAGAAATCTACAGATTTCAAACGGAATATTTAATTTTGCTATAGTAAGAAATGAAATATCATTGTTCATTCGGATAAGGAACGTAGGAATAAGCCCGCAACCAAAGGTAAATAATAGTACACTAATCATCGTTCCCATAATGTCATAACCAACCTCCCTGCCGGAACGAAACAATTCTTTCCAACGGATTGAAGGACTTTTCCTTACCAGTTCTCCCAGTGTGGCTGAAATAGTTACAGTTACATCCATAATCGCTCCTAAACCTGCAAGCATCACTTCCGCCTCAAACAATTCCGACGGGTTGTCCAAACTTCCCAAATATTCCATCGCCGCATAGTCAGTTTCTCCCGCCTTGTTCATAACCAAATGAAAAAGTCCCATGATCACCGCAAGAACACAGAGTGTAGAAATTATGGACGCCAATGTTCTTCTGTTGATACCATTTAGTAAAAGAAGAGTCCCTATCGTAAACAGAAGCACCATGATATTGCAGATTTTCAACACATCTTTTCCATTTAAGAAAAAGACAAATCCCACCATATAGATGGCAATATTCACACCTACCGTAAAGATTGTCCGAAGTCCTTGCTTCTTTGTCACTATAAGCAGTAGTAAAATCATTAACCCGAGTAATGCCGCCACTCCGGTATCTCTCTTTAATCCTTTTATATTTCCCGACAGGGTATTTGCCTTTTCCCTTATCTCTACAAATACCTTGTCATATCTTTTATATTTTTGAGAAGTTACTTCAGAGGCGGCGTATTCATTTTTTAACTGTATCGATTCTTTTTTATGTTCTCCATTTAAGACGACACCTTTTAAAAACTGTCTGTAATGTACTTCCCGTCCTCCCCGAGTTCCATCCTCTCTTTCTTTTTCTTCTGTCACAACTTCCGTAATCTTCACTATGGGAGTCTTATACAGCCATACATCCAAAGAAACAAAAACCAAAACCGCAAAGTAAATAAAAAGCATCACACACACTGCTTTTCTCTCTTTTACCTTTTGTAAAATGATACTTATATGTTTTTTCACTGACACACCACCTGACTATTCATTTAAAAAAGCAAATAAATTCAGCCCTGTCTTCTCATCAAATTTTCTATCCACTCTCCCGTCAATGACCTGCACAATCATCTCACAGGTAGCACTGACTACCGCCCTGTTCAAATGACCTCCAAAAACTTCTCCATTTTCGTTTCCTGCACTCAAATGTAGATGTGTATAAAACTCATCGTTCATCGTATTAATTGTACCCGTCAAAGATACAATCTCAAAATCCCCCTGAAAACACTTCGATTTGTACTGCTTTTCTTCGGTCTTCAAAGCACCAACCGTAAAATCTCCGATTGCTCCAATCGCCTGTACACTTGCCAATTTTATATTCTCTGCCAGAGCCAGTTCTTTTACCTTCTCCAGTATCTCTTCTCCTTTATCTATTCTTACGATAATCGTATTTTTCATTCTTCTATATTCCATATTTTCATCCTCCTAAAACAATTGCCTTTTTATTTTACCACAGTAAACCAAAAAAGTCACTTATTCTCCCCTTCATTATTGCACAAAAAAAGAAGCGGTGTTCCCGCTCCTTTAAGTGTTGTGTTGTGTGTCTATATGTTTTCCAATAATTTGGTTTAGATTATTTTCTTAATCCTAATCTCTCAATTAAAGAACGATATCTTTCAATATCTGTTTTCTTTAAGTAAGCAAGTAATCCTCTTCTCTGACCTACCATTTTAAGAAGACCTCTTCTTGAGTGGTGATCTTTTGGATTTGCTTTAAAGTGTTCTGTTAATTCGTTAATTCTTGCTGTTAAAATAGCTACCTGAACTTCCGGTGAACCTGTATCTCCTTCTGTTCTGCCATATTCAGCGATGATTGCCTGTTTTTTGTCCTTTGCTATCATTGACTTAATTCCTCCTGTTTTTCTAATTTATCGCCTGACATTAAGTAAAGGTTGGAGTTTCCATTTACTGAACATCGGCTCATTTCACACTTAGGTAGTATATCACAACTTTTCCCGTATGTAAACTACTTTTTAAAGAATCCTTCTCCCTCTTTAATATCCAAACACATTTGTTCTTTGAGTTTTTCAATTGAAGAAAACTTTCTTTCCGCCCGCACAAATTTATATAATCTAATTTGAATTTCCTTGCCGTAAGCATTTCCAACATAGTCAAATAAGAATGTTTCCACCAATTTTTCTTCTTTATCAGAAACAGTTGGTTTACATCCAACGTTACTTATTCCTTTATACTCTTTGCCGTCCAACACTACACTGCTCACATACACACCATTTGGAACGAGAAGTTTTTCTTTGACGGGAATGACATTCATTGTAGGAAATCCGAGTTTTCTTCCAAGTTGCTCACCATGTTCAACCGTTCCCGTTATTGTATATGGATAACCGAGTAATTCTCTTACTTTTTCCATATTTCCTTCCCGAACTTCTTCTTTAATAAATGTACTGCTTATTTCCCGTTCTTCATACATTTCTTTTTCTATTACGATAAGTTTATACCCGTATTCCTGCTGATATTTCTCCAGCAGATAAATATCTCCCTTTTTCTGATATCCAAATCGAAAATCTGTTCCCACAACAACATACTTTGCATGGAATTTTTTCATCAGTATTTTCTCGATAAATGTTTCCGCTTCCATTGTATGAATCTGTTCCACAAACGGACATTCTATCAGGTAATCTACTTGTTTTTCCAACCGCAGACATTTCTCTTCCCGTGTCATCAGTATATGTTTTTGTTTTCCCTGCTTCTCAAAAAAAGGCATCATATCAAACGAAAACACAACGCTTTTTATCTGTTCATCCGCATATTTTTTTACCTGCTCAATCAGTTTTTGATGGCCTCTGTGTAAACCATCGAATTTTCCCAATGTAATTGCAGTATGATTTGGGCAGTTATAGTTTTCTATTCCTCTTATATACTGCATATCTATTCACCTTTATCAAAAAACATTTTGATGAGTTTAAACATTTCTCTTTCTTCATTATAGCCATAAATCCCGATAAATCTGTCTTGATTGTCATACACTCTCACAAGTTCTGCATCTGACAAATCTGATATTCTCTCCGCCTGTCTTTTGAAAAACGGATTACCATTATACACAAGAGATACATTCTTTTCTTTAACAACAACTTTCTTATACTGAGAAAACATATCATCTATAGGCACAAGAATATCTTCCAATTTTCCACCATCTTTTAACTGTGTAATCTGTTCTAGATTAAAACTCTCTTCTATGCAGAAACGACTTACTCTTGTACGGACAAGTTCCTCCATACAACCTCCACAATGTAGTTTCTGCCCTATATCATGGCACAATGTTCTTATATATGTTCCCTTTGAACAGGTTACTTCCATTTTCACTCTCGGCAAATTGATTTCTTTTATATGAATCTCATGTATCTGTACCGGTCTTGCTTTTCTCTCTACTTCTATTCCCTGCCGTGCAAGTTCATAAAGTTTCTTTCCGTTTACTTTCAACGCAGAATACATAGGCGGAATCTGTTTGTATTCTCCCACAAATCCTTCTATTGTTTCTATAACCTGCTCTTTTGTCAAATCGTCTATTGTTTTTGTTTCAAGTACACTTCCACTTGTATCCTGTGTATCCGTCACCTGTCCTAACAATAACACTGTTTCATATGTTTTATCTTTATCTGTCAGCATATCACAAAGTTTTGTTGCTTTCCCAAGACATACCGGAAGAACACCTGTCGCATCAGGGTCAAGCGTTCCTGTATGTCCTATTTTTTTCTGTCCCACAATTCCTCTCAACTTTGCAACGACATCATGGGAAGTATATCCTTTTTCTTTATATACATTTAAAACGCCATGTATCATATTTATGCTCCTAATTCTTCTGTAACTGTAATTCTATCTGTTTTGCAATATTGTTGATAACATCGCGAGCGGTTCCTTTCATCGTAAGACCCGCTGCCTTCTTATGACCACCGCCGCCAAAATAACCAGCCACTTTACTCACATCAATCTCATCATCTGAACGAAGACTGATTTTAAATTCATGTGTCTGTAATTCATACAGGAACATAGCAACACTTACTTCGCTTGTCAATCTCAACTGGCTTACGATTCCCTCCAAATCTTTTGGTGAAGCGCCGTAAAAATCCATAATCTTTTTATCAATCACGGATACAATACATTTTCCTTCCATAAATAAAACGCTTTCAAGCAACGCTCTTCCTAAAATCTGATTTTGCACATATGTTTTTTCATAATAGGTATCGTGGATAATTTTTGAATAATCAATTCCTTTTGCCATTAATCTTGACGCCACCACCATTGTTTCAGGCGATGTGCAGGAATATTGGAATACTCCCGTATCATGCACAAGTCCTAGGTAAAGACATTCTGCAATTTCCCTTGTGATTTTCTCTTCTTCCATAAGTTCAAACACCAACTCACAGGTAGAACTGGCATCCGGTTTAATATAATTATTTTTTCCAAAGGAACGATTACTTATATGATGGTCTACACATAAAGTTTCCGATGCATTTTCAAACAATGGCGCTGAAAACCCCAAACGCCCTACATCTCCACAATCAAGAGAAATAAATAAATCATATGTTTTTTCTTTTATTTCATCTGAAATTTCTTTTGTCGCCTCAATAAATCGAAAACTATTCGGGATTTCCTCCAAATAAACATCAACTTCTTTTTCCGGATACCATGTGCGGATGTACTGATACATTGCCATACAAGACCCGACACAATCTCCGTCAGGTCTTATATGTCCACCTATTGCTACAGACTTCGCTCCTGCTAAAGTTCGCTGCAACACTCTATTCACCCTCTTCTTTGATGTCTTTTGTCACATCATCAATCTTTTTCGACATTGCCACACCGTAAGCAATGGACTGGTCTAACACAAATTTGATTTCCGGCGTATTTCTCATATTCAAATTGTGTGCCAGTTCTCTTCGGATATATCCTTCAGCACTTTGCAAGCCTTTCAATGTATCCGCCTGTGCTGCTTCATCACCAAAGACACTAATATACGCCTTACAGGTTTTTAAATCAGGAGCAACTTCTACCGCAACAACTGAAGTCATTGGTGCAACACGAGGGTCTTTAATTCCACCTCGTACGATGTTGCTCAATTCCCTCTGCACTTCCATATTGACTCTTGTATTTTTAATACTGTTTTTTCTCAATTTTACTCCTCCAATCTTCAAAAATTATCTTGGAATTTCAACCATTTTATATGCTTCTACCTGATCGCCTTCTTTTACATCATTGAATTTTTCAAATACAAATCCACATTCATATCCGGCTTTTACTTCTTTTACATCGTCTTTAAATCTCTTTAAAGATGCCAACGCACCGTCAAAGATAACTACGCCGTCACGCACGACTCTAGCCGAACAATTTCGTTCAAACACACCGTCAAGTACATATGAACCTGCGATTGTACCAACTCCCGATGCTTTAAATGTCTGACGAACTTCTGCATGACCGAGTACTTTTTCTTCAAATACAGGATCCAGCATACCTTTCATTGCTGCTTCCACATCTTCAATAGCATTGTAGATTACACGATATAATCTTAAATCTACCCCTTCACGCTCTGCTATTTCTTTTGCTGTTGCATCAGGACGAACGTTAAATCCGATAATAATTGCATTTGATGCCGATGCCAGTGTAACGTCTGATTCGTTAATTGCACCTACACCACCGTGAATGATTTTAATAACAACTTCATCATTAGAAAGTTTTACTAAACTTTGTTTTACCGCTTCCACAGAACCTTGAACGTCCGCTTTAACGATAATACCAAGTTCTTTTAAATTACCTGCCTGAATCTGTGTAAATAAATCATCCAATGACATTTTAGATTTCGTTTCTTCAAGCATCTTAACTCTTCCCTGAGAAATAAATGTTTCCGCAAAATTGCGTGCTTCTTTATCATTTGCACATCCGACAAATACTTCTCCCGCATTTGGAACATCATTTAATCCGAGAATTTCTACCGGAGTAGAAGGACCAGCTTCTTTTACACGTCTTCCTTTATCGTCAATCATCGCTCTTACACGACCGTGTGCTGAACCTGCTGCAATTGCATCTCCTACACGCAATGTACCTTTCTGTACAAGAACAGTTGCAACAGAACCCTTTCCTTTATCTAATTCCGCTTCAATAACAAGACCTCTTGCCTGTCTGTTCGGATTTGCTTTTAATTCTAATACTTCCGCTGTCAAGAGAATCATTTCCATTAAATCTTCAAGGCCTTCTCCCGTTTTGGCAGACACAGGAACGAAAATTGTACTTCCACCCCAGTCTTCCGGAATCAATTCATACTCTGTTAATTCCTGTTTTACTCTTTCGATATTAGCACTTGGCTTATCAATTTTATTTACCGCTACAATAATTTCAATTCCTGCTGCTTTTGCATGGCTGATTGCTTCTACAGTCTGTGGCATTACACCGTCATCTGCTGCAACAACTAAAATAGCAATATCTGTAGATTGAGCACCGCGAAGACGCATTGCCGTAAACGCCTCATGCCCAGGAGTATCCAAAAATGTAATTCTTTCTCCGTTTACATTTGCGACATACGCACCGATATGCTGTGTAATTCCACCTGCTTCACGATCAATTACATTTGTGTTACGGATTGCATCAAGAAGAGATGTTTTTCCGTGGTCAACGTGTCCCATAACACATACAACCGGCGGACGTTTCTCCATAGTTGCTTCGTCTTCTTCGTCTTCTTTCAATAATTCTTCAATAACATCCACAACTTCTTCTTTTTCACAAAGAACTTCAAATTCCATAGCAATTTCTTCTGCTGTTTCAAAATCCACTTCCTGATTTACCGTTACGATTTGTCCCTGCATAAATAATTTCTTTACGATTGCTGAAGGCTGGATTTTCATTTTATCAGCCAATTCTTTAATCGTAAGCACTTCCGGAATCGTAATCATTGTGATTTTCTCTTCCACTTTCTGCTCTACTTTTGGCTGTGGTTTCTGTGGCTGTGGTGCCGGTTTACCTTTCTTTGTCTGTTTTACTTTTCTGTCTTCTCTGTCATCCTGACGATAATCTTTCTTTTTATAAGCATCTTTGTCCTTTGCTTTCTGACGCTGTGGCTTCTGTTCAGGAAGTACCGGTGCCGGAATAGACGGTGTGCGTTTATCATTTCTTCTGTTATCATCACGTCTGTCATCTCTTCTCTGTGAATTGTTGAAGTTCTGTCTTCCGTTCTGATTATTATTTTGTTTTCCGCCCTGATTATTATTTCTTCTCTCACCGTTTTGGTTATTATTCTGGTATCTTCCACCCTGATTATTATTCTGTCTTTTTCCCTGATTATTATTCTGTCTTTGATTATTCTGACCGTTATTCATCTGTTTTGTATTACCCTGATTATTGTTTTGATTTTGTTTATTGTTTTGTTTTGGTCTGTTACTCTGTTTACTATTCTGAGGTCTGAATACCTGCACAATATTTTTTTTCTTATGTGCATCTTCTCCCTCAGATTTTGTACTGTTTCCTGCCATCGCACCTCTTACCATCTGCACCTGCTCATCTGACAGAGAACTCATATGATTTTTAACCTCTATTTCTTTTGACTTTAAAAAGTCAAGTAATTCTTTATTTGATTTATTTAATTCTTTTGCTAATTCATATACTCTTGATTTCGACATACTTTTTACTACCTCCTCTATGCAATTATGTTATTTTCTGCTTCTAAATGCTTCATGATTTCCTTTGCAAAACCACCGTCTGTCACTGCCAGAGATGCACGAAATTCCTTTCCCATTGCATACCCTAAGGTATCTTTATTCCCGTAAAAACAGATTGGGACTTCATAAAAATCACACATATTTTTAAACTTCTTTTTTGTATTGTCGGATGCGTCATTTGCAACGACAACGAGATGTGCTTTTCCTGATTTTGTTTCCTTCTCCGTTGCAAACTCTCCGCTCACCGTTCTTCCTGCCCTTGTAGCCAGCCCGATAAGAGATAATACTTTACTCTGTTTCAAGTGTTTCCATCTCCTTTTCCAAGATCGCGTAAACTTCCTTTGGAATCGCCTGTTTGAAAGAACGCTCCAATCCTTTATTTTTAATTGCTTTTTCCAGACACTCTTTTGATTGACATAAATATGCCCCTCTGCCATTCTTCTTTCCCGTTGCATCTAATAAAAATTCATTCTCTGAAGTTTTTAAAACACGCATCATTTCTTTTTTGCTTTTCATCTCTCCGCAACCTACACATTTTCGCATAGGTATTTTCTTTACACTACTCAAATACTCACTTCCTATTTCTATTCTTCTACAATCTCTTCTGTCGCTTCAACCGTCTGTGTATTCATATAGTCTTCCGGAAGTTCTCCTGATTCAATTGCCTGTGTTTCGTTTTTGATGTCAATTTTATATCCTGTCAAACGTGCTGCAAGACGAGCATTCTGTCCTTCTTTACCGATTGCCAATGATAACTGATAATCCGGAACGATTACACTTGCTGTTTTTTCATCCGGATCTGCCATAACTGAGATAACTTTTGCCGGGCTAAGTGCGTTTTCAATTAAAATTGCCGGATTTTCACTCCAGTTAATAATATCAATTTTTTCACCGCGTAATTCATTTACAATGGCATTTACTCTTGCTCCGTTCATACCAACGCATGCTCCTACCGGATCTACGTCAGGATCATTTGACCATACGGCAATTTTAGAACGTGAACCTGCTTCTCTTGCAATACTCTTAATTTCAACTGTTCCGTCTTTTACTTCCGTAACTTCTGATTCAAATAAACGTTTTACTAATTCAGGATGTGTACGGGAAACTAAAATCTTAGGTCCTTTTGTTGTGTTTTTCACCTCAACAACATACAATTTAATTCTTTCCGTTGGTTTAAACACTTCGCCTTTTACCTGTTCATTTTCTGTAAGCATTGCGTCTGCTTTTCCCAAATTAATACTTACATTTTTGCCTACATAACGTTGTACGATACCCGTGACAATGTCTTTTTCTTTTTCAAAATACTGGTCATAAACTACTTTTCTTTCTTCCTCACGGATTTTCTGTAAAATAAGATTTTTTGCATTCTGTGTTGCAATACGTCCAAATTCTTTTGATTCTACAGGAATCTGTACAATATCTCCAAGTTCAAATTTACTGTCAATCATTTTTGCGTTAGCAAGGCTGATTTCCATCACATCATCTTCCACTTCTTCTACAACTGTCTTTTCTGCAAACACAGAGTAGTCGCAAGTTTCTCGATCCATAATCACTTTGATATTATCCGCTTTTCCAAAATGGTTTTTGCAGGCATTAATTAATGAGTTCTCAATTGCATCCAATAATGTTTCTTTGCTAATGTCTTTCTCCTGTTCAAGAATAGTCAATGCTTCTAATAATTCTGTATTCATTTCTTTATTTCCTCCCTGTTTTAAAAATCAAATGCCAGACGAATTAAGGCAATGTCATTTCTCTCAAATGTTCTTTCTGTACCGTCTTCCATCTCAATTGTCACCGTATCTTTATCATATCCTTTTAAAATTCCGATAAATTCTTTCTGTCGGTCAATAGCACGATATGTTCTGACCTCAACTTCTTCCCCCATACTTCTTACAAAGTCCTTTTCCTTTTTTAAAGGTCTTCCCAAGCCCGGAGAACTCACCTCGAAAATATACGTATCTTCAATATAATCTTTCTCATCAAGAATATCTGAAAATGCCCTGCTTACCACTTCGCAGTCATCCACAGCAATCCCACCCGGTTTATCCATATATGCTCGAAGATACCATGTACCACCTTCCTTTACATACTCTACGTCCACCAGTTCAAATCCGTGTTCTTCCACAATTGGCAATAAAAGTTCTTCTGTCTTCTGTTCATATACTTCTCTCTTTGACACGTTCAACCTTCCTTTCTCTTCAAACAATCCCATATTGTATACGCTGCAACAAAGAAGAGTGAACGTTGCGTTCACTCTTCTGTCGATTTCCTATGTAACTAATTTATAGTATAACACCGGTTTCATATAAAAGCAAGGGGATATTTTGAACTATCCTCTTGTCTTCGTTCCTATTCCATCTCTTTTTGCAAGTTTCAATCGGTTCAATGTAACTTCTTTCTCTTTATAAGGAACTTTCACTTCCGTTCCTTCTTCAAAAAGATGTACTTTCTCCAAAATATCTTTTTTCTGCAATTTAATTCCTCGAACCCCAATTGCCCCCTTTTTCTTCTCGGCAACTTCTTCCGCCAAGAAACGAAGGAAATATCCACCTTCTGTCTGTAAGACAATATTTTGGTTATCATTTACAGGCTGTACAACTGCCAGTTCATCTTCTTCCTGTAGTTTTGTTGCAGTAATCGTCCTTTTTGCTACAATAAATTCCGAACCGTCAACCTGCTTAATCATCCCGTATTTTGTCGCAAACAACATTTTTCCCATACGGAATTGTTCCTCATCACAGATGTAAATGATATTTTCTTCTGCACTGTTATAGTTACTCAGATTATCTACAGGCGTACCCTTGTCCCTGAATTTTCCAAAAGGAATATCAAGCACTTTTACCTGATGCATTTTGCCTGTATTGGTAAACAGACAAATTTTGCCTGTATTTTTGCAGAAAATAATATATTTATTCTCACTGTCCGCCGATTCCTTATTCCTTTCATAAGTTGCCCTATCTATCGTTCTCGTATATCCGAAACGGTCCATAAGAACAACAACGTCCTGCTCTTCCACCTTCTTTTCTTCGTAAACCGCTTCCTCCGCATTTTCAATTACCGTACGACGTTTTCTTCCATATGTCTTCTTATAATAATCTAACTCTTCCATAATAACTTCCGCCATGGAATCATAATTATTTAAAATATCTTCATAACGGGAAATATTTTTCAATGTTTCCTCATGCTCCTTCTGTAATGCCTCAATCTCAAGTCCGATAAGTTTATACAGACGCATTTCCAAAATTGCTGTTGCCTGACGCTCCGTAAATCTTAGCATGGAAGCCATTTTTTTGGAAATATTAGACTTAAATGAAATATTATCCGTAACACCGTTTGTCAGACAGGCTTTTACATCTTTAATAGATTTACTTCCCCTTAAAATTTCAATAATCAAATCAATGACATCACACGCTTTAATTAAGCCTTCCTGAATTTCTTTCTTGTCTAATTCTTTTCCCAAAAGATTTTTATATTTTCTTGTAGTAAGTTCAAATTGAAAATCAACATGATGTTCAATAATTTTTTTCAAGCCCATCGTTTCCGGTTTGCCGTCTGCAACTGCAAGCATATTTACACCGAAGGTGTCTTCCAATCGTGTTTTTTTGTAGAGCATATTTTTCAAATTTTCTACATCCGTATCTTTTTTTAACTCTAAGACAATTCGGATACCTTCTTTTGAAGATTGATTGGAAATATCTGTAATATCACTTGTCTTTTTCGTTTCCACAAGAGATGCTACATCATTTAAAAATTTTCCGATTCCCGCACCAATCATTGTATATGGAATTTCTGAAATAACGAGTTTCTTTTTCCCTCCTCGTCCTTCTTCCACTTCTACTTTACCGCGCAGTTTTATTTTTCCCGTACCCGTTTCATAAATAGAAAGCAAATCATCTTTATTAACAACAATTGCACCTGTTGGAAAATCCGGTCCTTTTACATATTTCATCAACTGTTTTGTCGTGATTTCATTATTTTTCATATATGCTTTTACCGCATCTACAACTTCTCCCAAATTATGTGTCGGAATGCTTGTCGCCATACCAACTGCAATTCCTTCAGCTCCGTTTAATAAAAGGTTTGGGACACGGACCGGTAATACTTCCGGTTCTTTTTCCGTTTCGTCAAAGTTTGGGACAAAATCTACGATATCCTTATCCAAATCAGAAAGATATGCCTCCTGTGTCAGACGGGCAAGTCTTGCCTCTGTATAACGCATGGCAGCCGCACCATCCCCCTCAATCGAACCGAAGTTTCCGTGCCCGTCAATAAGCGCCATACCCTTTTTAAAATCCTGTGCCATGACAACTAACGCTTCATAAATAGAACTATCGCCATGTGGATGATATTTTCCCATCGTATCTCCTACGATACGTGCCGATTTACGATACGGCTTGTCATATTTTATTCCTAATTCATACATATCGTACAACGTTCTTCTCTGAACCGGTTTCAAACCGTCCCTTACATCAGGAAGAGCTCTAGCAACAATAACACTCATCGCATAATCTATGTATGATTTTTTCATTACTTCTGAATATTCAGTTCTTATCAGTTGTGACTCCTGCATATCTGTATTCTCCTTATATATCTAATTCCGCTTCCGTTGCATTTTCATAAATAAACGCACGCCTTGGCGGCACTTCCGTTCCCATAAGCATTTCCGTTACGCTGGACGCCATTCTCGCATCTTCAATTTCAATTAACTTCAACATTCTTGTTTCAGGATTTAACGTCGTATCCCACAACTGCTCTGCGTCCATTTCTCCAAGACCTTTATATCTTTGTAACGTGTATGCTCCCTTTTGACGTTTTCTGTATTTCTCCAACGCTTTATCATCATAAAGGTACTCTTCCTCACCTTTTTTTGTTACCGCTTTATAGAGAGGCGGCATGGCAATATATACATGACCCTCGAAAATCAATTCCGGCATAAAACGATAAAATAGTGTTAATAGTAATGTAGAAATATGTGCTCCGTCCACATCGGCATCAGCCATAATAACAATTTTGTCATATCGCAATTTAGAAATATCAAAATCGTTCCCGTATCCTTCAGAAAATCCGCAGCCGAAGGCATTAATCATAGTCTTAATCTCTGCATTTGCCAGTACTTTATCAATACTAGCCTTCTCCACATTTAAAATCTTACCTCGAATCGGCAGAATTGCCTGAAACTGACGGTTTCTAGCCGTTTTTGCCGACCCTCCCGCAGAGTCCCCCTCGACGATAAAAATTTCACATTTACTTGCATCTCTGCTCTCGCAGTTTGCCAGTTTTCCATTGCTGTCAAATGAATATTTCTGCTTTGTCAGAAGATTTGTCTTAGCCTTTTCTTCGCTCTTTCTGATTTTTGCCGCCTTTTCCGCACAGGAAAGCACCTTTTTCAATGTGTCCAAATTTTTGTCAAAAAAGCGGGTAATCTCATCATTTGTCACTTTACTTGTTGCTTTTCCCGCATCCTGATTATCCAATTTCGTTTTCGTCTGCCCTTCAAATCTAGGGTCAGGATGTTTTATGGATACGATCGCAGTCATACCGTTTCGTATATCCGCTCCCGTGAAGTTTGTATCCTTTTCTTTCAGCACACCTATTTCTCTCGCATATTGATTCATTACCATTGTAAACGTAGACTTAAATCCTGTCAGATGTGTTCCGCCTTCTGCATTATAAATATTGTTACAAAATCCAAGTACATTTTCATGAAATTCATTTACATACTGAAAAGCCACTTCCACTTCTATTCCATCCGCTTCCCCTTTAAAATATACCGGTTCATGCACAATTTCTTTTTTCTTGTTCAAATCTGCTATAAATCCAAGTATTCCGTCCGGTTCATGATATTCGATATGCTCTGTCTTATCCCCACGCTTATCTTCAAAAACAATCGTAAGTGTAGGATTCAAATATGCCGTTTCATGCAATCTGCTTTTAATCTCCTCCGCTTTAAACCTCGTCTTTTCAAATATAGTGTCATCAGGAAGGAAATTTACGGTTGTTCCTGTTTTCTTTGTCTTGGAAACAATCGGCAGAAGCCCGTTTTCCAATTCAATTGTAGGAATACCTCTCTCATAATGGTCATGATGAACCGCTCCGTCCCTACTTATCTTTACATCCATATAGGTGGAAAGTGCGTTTACGACAGAAGACCCCACACCGTGCAGCCCCCCGCTTGTCTTATAAGCGGAATCATCAAATTTCCCTCCTGCATGAAGCGTTGTGTAGACAATACGTGCCGCAGATACACCTTTTTGGTGCATTCCAACCGGAACTCCTCGTCCGTTATCACTAACGGTAGCCGAGCCGTCCTTTTCCAAAGTTACTTCTATACGATTGCAAAATCCCGCCAAATGTTCATCTACTGCATTATCTACAATTTCATATACTAAATGATTCAACCCTTTTGTAGATACACTTCCAATATACATCCCCGGTCTTACACGAACGGCTTCCAATCCTTCCAGTATTGAGATGCTGTCTGCATCATATGTATTTTTCTTCGCCATTTATCCGCATTCCTTTCCTAATTACTTTCTGCTCATCAGAGTAAAAATCGCCAAATTATCATTAGTGTATCACAAAATTCATGCCCCTACAACCGCATTTAAAATTTCCGCAAGATAATCCATCGCATTCATTATTTCCGCCACTGTGTTCGTCTGTGCTCCGCCTTCTACTAAAAGCGTCTTGGGTTTCATATGCATATTGTATCGGTATCCTTTCAAATAGATATTTCTCGTCAAGCCGGGATACCTTTTTTCTGCTTCCAACTTCATCTGTAGCGACAAAGCAAGATTATCCTGAATGTATGGATTTTGCAAAACAGTCAGTTTTCCATTTGTTCTTGTTCTGCTCATTCCGTTAAAAAACATTAATTTTGCCGTAGGTTTTCCGTTAATTTCTGTCACAAGACGGGTATCCTTTCCTACACCGTCACGATGTAAATCAATTACCATCTCGATACTCGGATTATCATTTAAAATCTTTTGAATATTTCCTTTTGCCCGCTCATATGCCTGTGTTCTATCTACTTTTCCGTTTTTCATATCGTAAATTCCTTCGTGATGCAACGTTTCAATACCATATTTTTCATTTAGCAATTTCGACAAATATCTTCCAACACCCACAATGGTTGTATTAACATCACCAGGAACAGAATCTACAAAAGCCTCCTGCGAGTGTGTATGATAAAGTAAAATTTTAGGTCCATTTTTACTTCTATCCAGTTTCATATTTTTACTTAATAATTTCTCTGCCTGTAAATCTTCCGGATTCACAAACGTTGAACTGTCCACCGTGTAAAAATGACTTCTCAAATATTCAAAATCCTTTAATTTCTCTACGGACAAATCCACCTTGCTTTTATTTACCGGCTTCGTTTCCTGTTTTGCCTCCTGCTGCACAGATTTATCTTCTTTTCCGATTAAATTACCATTCACATCTACCTCGTTTTCATCTGCCGCCTGCTTCGCCAAAATCATTTCATATGTCATCTCATCTTCTACAGCCGTTTCACATGCAGACTTCCCATTTATGTAACTGCCAAGAGGCAGCATTTCCAGCGCCTGATTGGCAATCCATTCCTGTAAATCTTTTTCTTCCCGATTTGCGTAAGTCAGGTTACTCATAAACGTGCTTTCTGCCTTTTTCTGTAATGCTTCGTTCATTTCCCCTTTTAAATCGTCAACAATCCGGATGCTTCCATTATATAAAATATAGCTCCCAAGACACAGTATTATCCCCTGTGTTAATATTTTTACCGTTCTCTTTCTCACCCGCAGTTTTCCCTCCCGCCTTTCAAACTCTATTCAAATATTTACCATTATATGAAAAACAGACATATTTTATTACGCCTGTCCATTGGAAAACAAAACATTAAGCGCCTCAGAAATCGTATAACTAATTCGTTTTATCGTATCATCAATATCTTTCGGCGTCACAAACATACCGTTTAAATGTGGAGAAATCAGTTCTCTTATCAACTCATATTTTTCTGCCGCATTATACCCCTGCAAAACAAGACCTACTCCCTTTAACATTTCTGAACTTTCCAATGCCGCCAAAAAATTCTCCATCGTATCATTAACAATAGTTGCCGCATCCACAACAGTAGGCACACCGATAGCAATCACCGGAACACCCAACGTTTCCTCCGTAATCCCTCTTCTATGGTTACCGACCCCTGAACCGGGATGTATCCCCGTATCCGCTATCTGTATTGTCCTATTCAATCTTTTCGTGCTTCGTGCCGCCAGAGCATCTATCGCAATAAGAAAATCAGGTTTTGTTTCCTTTACGATACCATTTACAATCTCCACTGTTTCCATCCCCGTCTGTCCCATTACTCCCGGAACAATAGCGCTCACCATATTGATGTTCTTTTCTCCCATCGCGTATTTGCCATATTCTTTAATAATATGTCGTGTAACCACAAGATTATCTGCAACATATGGTCCTAATGCATCAGGCGTCACTTCCCTATTTCCAAGACCAATAACAAGCACATCGTATTCCTTCTTTTTCTCCTTTATTAATCCTTGAACAATTTTCGCCAATTCTTCAGAAATCTCTCTGTGATAATCTTCATCGGGAACTATCAAATTCGGGGCTTCTAATGTAATATATGTTCCCACTGGTTTTCCCATTGTTTTTGCTCCGTTTTCTGTTTCAATAATCACTTTTGTTACTTTAATTTCTCTCTCTTCATCATATTCTTCTTCCAGTACAACTCCCTGCACTTCCACGTTATCCGACTCAAATCTCTCTTTCTCTTCCAAAGCCAAATCCGTTCTTATGCTATACTTTTCAATCATTTTATACCTCTTTCTTTATAATTTTCCCTTTTGTTCATATGTTTTACATTTTTTTCAGAAATATGTATTGACAAGCACAGTTAATTAGCCTACAATGAATGAGTATGTTTCATTAGAACGTTCCGTGTCCGGCTCTAATGAAAGGATAAATGAAAATTCACATAATTTGGAGGTGTTCAGATTGGCTAACATTAAATCTGCTAAAAAAAGAATTTTAGTAAGCGAAACTAGAGCGGCTAGAAATAAAGCAATTAAATCTAAAGTTAAAACTTGCGTGAAAAAAGTTGAGGCTGCTGTTACTGCTAACGATAAAGCGGTTGCTGCTGAAGCATTAAGAGTTGCTATCGTTGAAATTAACAAAGCAGCAAGCAAAGGTGTTTATCACAAAAACACTGCAGCAAGAAAAGTTTCTCGTTTAACAAAAGCAGTTAACGGGATTGCTTAATCAATTAATATGATAAATTTAAAACAACCACACCGTCAGTGGTTGTTTTTTTATTGTTTTGGGATGTAGGAACTTGATTTGGGGACGTAGTAAACTTCAAAAATACACTGTCCCGAATTGTATTCCACCGTATCCCAAATTTCTAAATACCCTGTCCCTTTTTACAACTAAATGAAAAAAACCTTTAAAATCGCCAGTTTCGCTAAATCATATTAAATTCTATTTGGGTTTTTCAAAAAACCAAATAAAAATAACGTATTTATGGGATTTTAAGGGGATTTAAAAATTATTTTTTTATTTCCTTTCAAAAAGGGACAGGGAAAAACTAAAAACGGGACGTAGTGAATTTAAAATTCACTACGTCCCGTTTCACATTTCCACCACATAAAGTTCATGTAATGCTCTTGTCGCACAAATATATTTTCCCTGTCGACCCTTTTCTTCATTCCATTTAGAAGAAACACCAAATACACAGTCAAATTCCAAGCCTTTTGCCATATAAAACGTTGTGACAGTTATTCCTTTTTGAAAATGCATACTGTCCCTATCCAAATAAGAAGCCTGTATATTTTTTTCTGTCAAAATTCGATAAAACTCTAATGCCTCTTTTTCTGTCATCGTAATAATAGCCATTGTTTCGTATTTTTCCTGCACTTCTTCTATTTTCTGAACAATAAAATTTACAGACTCTTCTTTATCAAGTTTTCGCTCTTCCACTTTTTTGCCATGGCGTTCAAATAGTTCCATCTCTGTATTTACCGAAATAGCATTTGCATATCGGGCAATCTCCACTGTATTTCGATAACTTTTATTCATAACAATTTTTCGTATATCTTTACCTAATATTTTCGGCAAAAAAGTCAGCACATCTCTTTCTGTCGTATCAATCGTCTGTGCTTTGTCACCCAAAATAGTCATTTTACACGAAAACAGATATGATAAAATTGTATATTGTAAATAAGAATAATCCTGCATTTCATCAATCACCAAGTGTTTTATCTGTTTATGTGTTTTTCCGCCTTCCAAGCGATATTTTAAATATAACATAGGAAATACATCTTCATATTGTAATTTCCTCTTTTCATATGGTACATCGGGAAGAAGCGGATACCCCATTTCTTCTAAAAACCAATTATAAATTTTATAAATATCTCTCGTGACATACATTTTCATAAATTTACTTGAAAGGTATTCTTTCTCATCTTCCGATAAATCTCTTCCCCTCAAAGTTTCCCATGAATCTACAAAATATTCCATCACTTCACCCATACGGGATAAAAGTGGCATCTCCTGAAATTTATTATAAAACAAGTCAATAATTTCCTGTTCGGTAAAACTCAGCCCCTTAAATTCTACATCTGTAAAATCCATCAATTCGTCTTCTAACTGTGCCAAAAATCCCTCTGCCATACCCACAAATTCCTCAGACTGTTTTACTCTGTATCTTTCCTCCTGCTCTCCATCATCTTTACACAACTGTCGTTCTATCTGATGATACCTGTCCTCACAGTCCAAAACGATATCATGAAGTTCCCGATAGGCAAATAAATCAAAACTCATTTCCTGTATATTTTCCTCATTAAGTTCAGGTAAAATATGGGAAATATAATCAGCAAAAACACCGTTCGGAGATAAAATCAATACATTTGCTGAACGAAGATTTTTTCTATCATGGTAAAGAAGATAGGCGATTCGGTGTAATGCTACGGAAGTTTTTCCACTTCCTGCCACCCCCTGAATAACAAGTATTTTATCCTTCGTGTTTCGGATAATTTCATTTTGTTCTTTCTGAATGGTTCGTACAATATTTTTCAACTGTACATCCCCATTACTTCCTAACTCCTGTTTTAAAATGTCATCGTCTATTTTCATATCGCTTTCAAAACCATACACCATTTTTCCGTTTTTGATTTTATACTGCCATTTTGCGAGAATTTCCCCTTCTAATATACCCGCAGGTGCTTCATAAGAAGCGTCCCCTTTATCGTAATCATAAAAAAGACTGCTTACCGGCGCTCTCCAATCATAAATCAACGGCGTTTTTCCTGCACTTTCCGCAAAATTCCCAATACCAATATAGAAAATCTCAGGCTCTTCTTCATCTTCATACCGAAAATCCACCCTCGCAAAAAATGGAGATTCTTTCATTTTTTCAAATCTGTATTTTAACTGAAGTTTCTCCTGATTGGCATCTGCCTGCCGAAAAAGAGCTTGCTGATTATCATAGTTTTCATAACCGTATTCATCCATTTCGGTATAATTTTCCCAGTAATATGTGTGCATATTTTCGATTTCTTTCTGTCCTTTTTCAATACCTTCTTCTAACTGCCTAATACGAGTATCTAATTTTTCTGTAATTTCCTTTAAAAAAACTGCTCCGTCTAACTTTTCCAATTAATTTTTCTGCTCCTTTATCTTTTCCGCCAAATCATTCAGATAAACCCAGCGCTCCATTTTCTCTTCCAACAACATCTCTTTCTCTTCTTTCTCCTTTGTAAGTTCAGAAAGTTTTACTGAATTTGTCGCATTTTTCATCATGTCGCTGTCTAGCCGCTCAAGTTCTTCCTCTAATTTAGCAATATCATCATCTATCGTTTCATATTCTCGCTGTTCTTTATACGAAAATTTTAATTTTTTCTCTTGATTTTGTTTCCAATCATTTTTTGCAGATACTTTTTTCTCTTTTTCCTCAGTTTCTTCTACCATCCTCTTTTTCTTTGCTTCAATATAGTCTGTGTAACCGCCCTCATACTGCTGTAAATGTCCGTTTCCGTCAAATTCAAAAATACGGTCAACTACATTATCGAGAAAATATCTGTCATGTGAAACTGTAATAACAATTCCCTGAAAAGAGTTAAGATAATCTTCCAAAATCGTCATTGTCGGAATATCTATATCATTATTTGCCTCATCAAAAATAAGTACATTTGGCGCTGCCTGCAAAATACCGAGAAGATACAGTCTTTTTTTCTCTCCTCCCGACAATTTTTCAATCGGTGCATATTGCATATCCGGTGTAAATAAGAAACGCTCCAACATTTGTGACGCCGTAATTCTTCCCTCTCTTGTAGGAATGTATTCGGCAATATCCTTCACATAATCAATGACTTTTTGCTTTGTATCCATATTCGGTACTTCCTGCGCAAAATAACCTATTTTAATGGTTTCTCCTATTTCCACTTCTCCTTTATCCGCTTCTACTACCCCTGCAATGATTTTGAGAAGCGTAGACTTTCCACAACCATTCGGTCCTACAATACCGATATTTTGATTTTTCAAGGCAATATAACTAAAATCATCAATCAGTTTTTTATCGCCATAACTTTTACTTATATGATGCAATTCTACTGTCTTTTTACCCATTCGTGTTTCCACTGAATCAATTTGAGCAACCTGCTCCTGTGTTGGCGCTTTTTTACCTTTCAACACTTCCAATCGTTCTAATCTTGCCCTCTGCTTCGTTGTTCTCGCTCTGCATCCTCTCTTTGCCCACTCTAATTCCATACGGAGAACACTCTGTCTTTTTCTTTCCGAGGCAATTTCCATTTCTTCTCTCTGTGCTTTTAATTCCAAAAACTGTGAATAGTTCGCTTCATAACCGTACAATTTCCCTCTGCTGATTTCTAAAATTTTATTTGTCACCTTATCTAAAAAATATCTGTCGTGGGTTACCATAATGACAACACCTTTATATTTTTGTAGATAATCTTCCAACCACTCAATCATCTCACTGTCCAAGTGATTTGTAGGCTCATCAAGTAGCAGTACATCAAATGAAGACGTCAACTTCTTTGCAAGAGCAATCCTTTTCTTTTGTCCGCCGGAAAGGTGTTCTATTTTTTGCTCAAAATCTGTAATTCCCAATTTTGTCAATGCACTTTTTACTTCACTTTTCGCTGTCCAATCATTTTCTCCGATACCTTCATTTACATAGGAAAGTACAGTCGCATCTTTCGGAAATGTAGGAGATTGCGGTAAATACGCTATACGGATACCGTTCTGCTTTATAATCTGACCTTCATCTGCTTCTTCCTCTCCCGC
The DNA here is from genome assembly GCF_054601575.1 of Faecalimonas canis. Lineage (NCBI taxonomy): Bacteria > Bacillati > Bacillota > Clostridia > Lachnospirales > Lachnospiraceae > Faecalimonas > Faecalimonas canis. The sequence continues at coordinate 47,979 of NZ_BAAHSI010000021.1, forward strand.
AATCAGTTTGAGCAAAGTTGTTTTTCCGGTTCCGTTAATTCCGATTACACCTATTTTCTCGCCCTCCTGTATACCATAAGAAACATCATCAAAAATAACCTTTTCCCCAAATATTTTACTAATATGTTCTATATTTAATATATTCATGTATACTAACTCCTATTTTCATTTATCGTAGACTATTTATTATAACATAAAAAATCCCGCTATGTTTACCATAACAGGATTTTTCTTTCTAATCTTTCTCCTAATCTGCTGAAAATTTCATTCGCTATCGTTCCCGATTTCTCCGCCATATCAAGAACTGTCAGTGCTTCTTCTCCCTCGCCTCCGATAAAAGTAACCGTATCTTGTGCCTGCACATTTTCTACATCCGTCACATCAAGAAGAAGCTGATTCATACAGATTTTAAACGATTAAATCATTTTTCCGTTGCTCCGCCTCTTTTGCCAGTCTTTCATTTTTCTCCATTGTAATACGAATATGATTTAACTGTTTTTCTGCACCCTTTAGTACAGGAGGAAATTCAATAAGTTCACCATTCTTCTTATATATCCCTTTAGTTGCTTCCAACACCCGCAACAAATATACAAAAGGTTTTCTCACAAAGAAATTTCCTACTAAAATCGCTCCTGAAAGTATGGATAGATTTACAATCAATTCAATATTATACTCCAAAGATTTACCTATTAAGTATAGCAAATCTTCCTCCTGCCATATGAATTGCCCAAACCACCATCTTCCTAATCCGTATCCAAGAAAAACGATACACGGACAAAGCAAAATAATATCTACCAATTTCAATATGTAGTTCCTGTAAATTTTCTTAACTTCTTTATTCAACTTTATACCCCACTCCCCACACTGTTTTTACAAATTTCGGTTTTCTCGGTGGTTCGTGCAGTTTCTCTCGCAATCTTCCGATGTGAGCCATTACCGTATTATTGCTGTCATAATATTTTTCGCCCCACACCTCTTCAAATAATTCTTCGGAAGAAACAACCTTGCCCCTATTGTCACACAAATACCACAAAACAAAAAATTCTATCGGCGTCAACTCTATTTTTTCACCAAACAGAGTACATTCATGGGTTGTCTTATTAATAGCTAAGCCACGAATATCATACTCTTCTTTTTCTTCAATGACTGTTTCCACCTGATTATACTTCGTATATCTTCTCAACTGCGTTTTAACCCGTGCCAGCACTTCCAACGGATTGAAAGGTTTCAAAATATAATCGTCCGCACCTAATGTTAAGCCCAGTATTTTATCTGCGTCCTCCACCTTTGCCGTCAGCATAATAACCGGATAAAAATATTTCTCCCTTATTTTCTGACAAATGGTAAATCCGTCTATATCGGGAAGCATTACATCTAAAATTGCCAAATCCAGTTTTGTTGTTTTGATACAATCCATTGTCTCCTAATAATTCCTTTTTAGAATAGTATACAAAAAGACTCTGCACAAACAAAATATTTCTGCAAAGCCTTTCCCTCTAATTTTTTTCCGTTACATGAATATCCATGCTACCCGAACGAAATCCCTCTAAATCTATTGTAATATAAGAATAACCAAGTGTTTTTAATTTCTCGATGACTTCTGTTTTATTCTTTAAAAGTAACGACATATCATTTTCATCCACTTCGATTCTGGCAATATCCTCATGTACTCGGATTCTCACATTATAAAATCCAAGTGTTTTTAGCCATTCTTCCCCTTCTTCCACACAACGCATTTTCCCATAATCTAATTTTGCACCGTACGGAAAACGCGTTGCCATACATGGCGTGGACGGACGATTTGCAACGGATACACCGTATTCCTCCGCCAGTTTTCTCACTTCTCGTTTTGTAAAACCACACTCTGCTAAAGGGCTTAAAATTTCCAATTCCTGTAAAGCACGGATTCCCGGACGGTATACATGAAGATCATCTTCATTTGTTCCCTCCACAATAATTTTTGCTCCCAGTTCCCCCGCCTTTTCTTTCAATCTGCTAAAAAGTAATTTTTTACAGCGATAACATCTGTCTGTCGGATTGTATCTGATACCTGCATCCTGCAATTCATCTATGCGGACAATCATATGCTCTGCTCCCGCTTCTTTTGCCACTTTTGTGGCAATCTCTATATCTTTCATCGGATGTAATTCCGTATGCACGGTTATCGCATATACCTTCTTTCCGCTTTTCTTTGCAGAGTCACAACAAATCTTCAACAAAAGGCTGCTATCCACTCCACCGGAAAAAGCAAGGACGATATTTTCATTAGAAAGGTCATCTATTTTCTCAAGAAGTTTTCTCCTTTTTTGTTCGTAACAACTCATCTATTGACACTCCTCAATAATCTGACGATACACTTCCTGCCATGATTTTCCACTTTCCCTGCAGATTTTTACAATACTTTCATGTTCTGGATAAATTCGTTCTCCCAAAGGCAGTGTGCATATTTTCACCTGCACTTCTCCCATAGATGTATCTCTTGTTTCTATTCTCCTTGGCAAAACACTTCTTTCCATATGCTGAATACGGATACCGATACTTGTTGTTTCTTCAAAAATAATTTTCTGTAATTGAGAAATCTGATTTTCTTTACAGATTACGTTTAACTGATATCCAGGCCTGTTTTTTTTCATAAAAACAGGGAAGTAATGCACATCTCTTGCTCCTGCTTCCATAAGTTTTTCCATTGTATAGCCAAGAGCCTCTCCCGTACAATCGTCAATATTGCTTTCCATTTTTACAATTTCATCTTTTTCTACCGTCCGGCTTTCCTGCTCTTCAATAAGCATGGCACGAAGAAGGCTTGGTCTTTCATAATTTCTTTTTCCCGCACCGATGCCTGTTCTTACAATACGAAAACTCTCCGGAAGTTTTTCTGATGTGCGGATTGCCGCTGCTATTGCCGCCCCCGTAGGTGTGACAAATTCTCCCTCCGTTTCTGTAATATGTAATGTAAGATTTTCCGCATTAACGATATTTGCAACCGCAGGAACAGGAATCGGAAGTATACCATGCTGACAACGAACTGTCCCACACCCTTCATAAAGTGTAGGAATGATAACTTCATCAATTCCCAAATTATCAAGACAAATGGCAACCGCCGCAATATCCACAATGGAATCTACTGCTCCTACTTCATGAAAATGTACTTCCGTCTTTGGCTTTCCATGTGCCTTTGCCTCTGCATTTGCCAAAATATCAAAAATCTTCTCAGCTAGTTCTTTTGCACGATCCGTCATTTTACTGCAACGGATAATGCCCTGAATTTCAATTAAACCACGGTGAGTATGATGATGTTCATGTGTGTGCTCATGATGATGTTCATATGTGTGCTCATGGTGATGTTCATGGTTGTGGTCATGGTGATGTCCATGTAAATACTGCATATCGTGGTCATGATTTTCATGTTCTAGTAATACATCAAAATCACAGGCATCTAATCCTGCCTTAGACACTCTGCTGATCTTTGTCTTAAATTGTCCACTAATCGAAAGACTGTTTAACGCCTCACACAGCACTTCCTTATCTGCTCCCAAATCTAAAAGAGCTGCCACTGTCATATCTCCGCTTATTCCCGAATAGCATTCCAAATATAATTTCTGTTTACTCATGTTCATGTACCCCCAGTCTGTTAATCTGCGATGCAATATAGCCCGCTCCATATCCATTATCAATATTTACGGTTGCAATACCATTTGCACAAGAATTAATCATTGTCAACAATGCTGAAATCCCATGCATACTTGCACCATATCCTATAGAAGTAGGCACTGCGATTACCGGTTTGTCCACGAGTCCTCCGATAACGCTCGCCAACGCTCCTTCCATTCCCGCTACCGCAATAACACAATTTGCACTTTGTATCATGTCTATTCTTGAAAGAAGGCGGTGAAGTCCGCTCACTCCTACGTCATATATTCTTTCTACATGATTTCCGAAAAATTCTGCCGTCTGTGCCGCTTCTTCAGCAACAGGAATATCCGCTGTTCCTGCTGTACAAACCGCAATCTTTCCAATATGCTCTTTTTCTTTTTTCTCAATTTTCAAAATACGTGACAACGCATCATATTCTACAACAGGAAGTTTTGCCTGAACAAGTTCAGCCTGTTCCTTTGATGCTCTCGTTCCAAGCACTTCTCCTTCCTGTTCATAAAGCCGTTCATAAATACTTAACAAGTGTTCATCTGCTTTTCCGCTGCAAAAAACAACTTCCGCACAACCGGAGCGCAATTTTCTATGCGTATCTAATTTTGCATATCCTAAATCTTCAAAAGGCTGTCTGCGGAAAAATTCTTCCGCTTCCGCCACAGAAATCTCTCCATTTTTTACCTGTTCCAATATTCTTTTTGTATCCATATCCGCTACCTCCGATTTATCTCACTTAAGTCCACTATTCTTGTACAAACACGCTTTGCCAAATCTATATTGTGTGTAACAATTAACATCCCGTAATTTCTCTCTTCTGCCATTTCCAGCAAAACATTCCAAATCTGTGCTTGCGAAATGACATCAAGCATTGTTGTAATCTCATCACAAATAAGAAATTTTGTTTCAGGACTCAACAATCTGACAATACAAAAACGTTGTAATTCACCACCGGAAAGTTCTCTGGGCCACCTTGTCAGCCAGTCTTTCTCAATACCGAAACGTTCCAATATTTTTTCATCGGGATTCCAGCATTCATTTAACGTCTTTTCCATTTTCCAACGCGGATTTACCGCTAACTCAGGATGTTGGTAAATCATTTGTACAGGACAGAATCCCTTTTTCTCCAAAGGTTTACCGTCCAATAAGACCTGTCCGGAATTTGCACGATTATATCCTGCAAGAATTTTTGCAAGGGTACTTTTTCCATATCCTGAAGGTCCTACAAGTCCTACCCTTTCACCTGTTTTTATTTGCAGATTTATGTCCTTTAACACCCATGGCGATTTATCCGCATATCGAAAACTTATATTTTCCGCACTAAGTTGCATGAACACACCTAACCTTTCCGCCTCTTAAATTTCTCATCGGAATTTCTCCGCAGCATTTTTCTGTCACATTTGGACAACGGTCTGCAAATAAACAACCTTCCGGCAGGTTAGCCGCATAAGGCTGCACTCCGCTGATTGCCCGAAATTCATTTTGTGGCAATGCCGAAATAAAGGCTTTGCTGTATGGATGGCGAAGTTTTTCCGAACCTGCAAGAAAATCTTCTGTCGGTGCAAATTCGACAATTGTTCCCGCATAAAACACAGCAATTCTGTCCGCTACATGAAATGCCAAATCAATATCATGAGTAATTAGGAGTACTCCGGCTCCATTATCTGCAATCTCTCTGAAATGTTTCAATGTATCCATAGCCATGTCAACACTCAATCCCGGTGTCGGCTCATCAGCGATAATCAACTCCGGAAACTCCATAACCGCTGAGGACACCAAAACTCTTCTTGCCATTCCGCCGGAAAGTTGAAATGGATACATTTCTCCTACATTTTTTTCTAATTTATACTTTTCAAACAGTTCTTCCTGTCTTTGTTTTGTAGAGTAGACGCCTGCGACCTGTTTTCCCACTTTCATTACAGGATCTAAATAATCAACCGACTGTGGAATAAACACCATTTTTCTTCCGAGAAGTTCCTTTCTTCCTTTTGCCGTCAATTCTTCTCCGTTATAAAAAATCTTTCCACTGACGTTCGCATTATTTGGCAAAAGTCCCATAATAGCGTGTGCCAAAAGACTTTTTCCCGAACCGCTTGAACCTACTACGGCGACAATCTCTCCTCTTTTCACCTCCAGAGAAAGAGAATGCACAACTTCTAATTTTTCTTTATGAAAAAATCCTTTATACATACTAAAAGATACAACAAGGTCATCTACCGTTAAAATACTTTCTTCTTTCATCTCTCTTCTCCTACTCATTTGCACTTCCCGGATTCCAGAGTTTCTTTAAATTCTCTCCAATAACATCAAATAGAATAACTGCAATCAAAAGCATTAAGCCCGGAAATAATGCAAGCCACCATTTTCCCGTAGCAATATGATTCATTGCTTCAGATAAAATCACTCCAATTGCCGGCATCTCAACCGGCATTCCAAAGCCAAGAAATGTTATAGATGCCTCATGCATAATTGCGTGTGGGAAAAGCAAAACTAATCCGATTAAATATGCCGGAAGAACATGAGATAAAATATGCTGTACCGCCACTTGTATTTTTGATTTTCCCATTTTATATGCCGCCTGTACATACTGTGCAGAACGAATCTGCATAACTTCCGAACGAACAATTCTTGTCAAGGAAGGCCAGTGCGTCAACGCTACCGCTATCGTCACACCTTTTACACCTTTTCCCATCATAAAAGAAATCAGCATTAAAAGAACAAGATGTGGAAGCCCCATGCATAAGTCTACGCACCAGTTAACAAATTTGTCCACCCATCCACCGAATACTGCAGCTGCAATTCCCGCAACCAGTGCGATAACAGAACTGACAATCGATGCCAAAACACCAATCACCAAACTATTCGACAACCCTTTCACACAGCGGTAAAACATATCTCTGCCTACAAAATCCGTACCGAACAAATGCTTAAGACTCGGTGCCATAAATTTGTCTGCGTAGTTTGAAGCATAACAAGAAGGATCCATAGATATCCCCCAAAAGAAGATTCCTGCCAGATAAATTACTGCAACACCCACTAATAAAACAACCAAAACCCTTCTATTCCAAAATTTCTTCTTATCCACGTTTGTCCCCCTCTCTGATTCTAGGGTCAAAAACGCCATACAACAGGTTAGCAATCAGATTTCCCGCAAATACAAACAATGCACTAAAAATTGCTATTCCCAAAAGAAGCGGTACATCTGCATTCACCGCAGCAGCCGTTGTCGCATTTCCTATGCCCGGATATGCAAATACTGTTTCGGCAAGTGCCATTCCTCCAAATAATTCATTAAAGGAGGCAAACTGTACCGTAACCGCCGGAAGGGCAACGTTACGCAAAACGTGACGTTTCACAAGTTGCGTCCCATTTTCTCCTCTCGCTCTCGCATACAGAATAAAATCGCTATTCATAATTTCAATTACTTTCTGTCTTGTATATAAAACAACTTCGCTGACACTTACGATTGTCAAAGTCAGCACAGGCAAAATCAGATGATAAATACGGTCACCGAGTGTAACATCTGCCGCCAGTTTGCCTGCCGGAACTGCCATACCAATCGGAAACCATCCCAACTGCACCGCAAATATTGTTAAAACAAGAAGTCCAATCCAAAATACAGGTGCAGACTTGATAACAAGACAAAATGTTTTCACTATTTTATCTAAAATTCTTCCCTGACGCATTCCACAAACGACACCCAATATAAATCCGATAATTCCCGATAGCACCCATGCCAGCATCATCAGTACAATCGAATAGGAAAATCTCGTCTTAATCACTTCGATAACAGGCTTTTTATATGTAATGGACATTCCCAAATCACCGTGCAGTGCATGTTTCACCCAAGTGATAAATCGCTCCGGAAGGGGGGCATTCAGCCCCCACTCCTCTGCGATTTCCTCCTTTGCCTCCTCGGACAATGTTGAATTTGTACCTACATAAGAAATAAGTGGATCGATAGGTGCTTTTGTAATCAGCAAAAACGCCACAATACTGACCGCTGCCAAAAGCAATATCATTCGCACACATTCCTCCAATAACTTCTTTCCGCTTTTCATTAGACTCTCTCCGGTTCTATTTCATTTTCCAATCTGCCATATTACAGATAATCGGTGTTCCGTGTCCATGCGGATGCGGAACTTGTGTATCTACAGAAATATCCAATTTATCACTGACAAAATAGCAGTGTTGAATATTGGTAATAAATAAATTGGTATAATCTTCGTCTGCGATTTTTTGTACTTCTTTCCATGCTGCAATCGCTGCATCTTGATTATTTGCGGACAATGCTTCCTTAATTTTTGCATCTACTTTCGGATTATTATATCCGACTACATTGTCATATCCGCCTGTCAAGAATAAATCTGACTGATACAAAGATGCTAACACTGTCGGAGAATACTGTCCCCAGCCCCACAGAACTGCTGATGTATTTTGTAATGTTATAATTTCTTCCCAAGTTGCTGTTTTTACTTTTATATCAATGCCAAGTTCTTTTGCGTTTTCTGCCAGTGCTACACAAAGATTATAGCGGTCTGTTTCACCTGCCGACGCATATAAATCAAATGTACATTTCTGTCCTGCTTTTTCACGGATACCGTCTTTTTCCTCTTTCCAGCCTGCATCTTCTAAAAGTTTCTTAGCCTCATCTACCTGTTTATCCGCATATGTATCTGTACTTGCCCATACAAGATTATCTGTAAAGTTCACTGACGGAAGTCCGATTCCGTCCGATGAATTGTCAATGATTTTTTGACGGTCAATTCCGATTGCAAGCGCCTTTCTTACTGCTAAATCAGAAGTTACATTATTTCCAACCGTCACTTTCTTTCCATCGGAATTTTTCATTTCGGTTACTTTTCGTACCGGAAGACTGACATTTCTAACGTCCATTGTTTCTAATTTTTCTAAAGTCATTCCCGAAATCTTTTCTTCTGCATAGTTTGTTCCAACCATGACAACATCCAATTCTCCTGCCTTTGCCGCCGCAAATGCAGAATCCATATCCATATTTACAAGAGTTACCTTTTTAATTTCCGGTGCTTTTCCAAAATAGTTCTCATTTGCCTCCAAAATAATCTGCTGATCCGCATCATACTGTACGACTTTGTACGCTCCCGTTCCTATCGGCTTTGTGTCGAATCCTTTCTTATCATAAGCATCTGACGGCACAATCTGAAGAAGTGCCGTTGTATCTAAAAATGGCGAGTACGCCTCTTTTAACTTGAATTCAACCGTATCTTTATCAACAGCCTTTACAGTATCAAGACGTGTCAAATCTACATACTCATTATCTGCCTGATTTTTCTGAACCGTTTCATATGTAAATACAACATCCTCTGCGTCAAAATCACTTCCGTCACTAAACTTTATATCTTCATTCAAATGGAAAGTATAAGTCAATGCATCTTGACTTACTTCCCAACTTTTTGCCAAATCTCCTACATATTTTGAATTGCTGTCCACTTTCAATAATGCATTATTGATAAACGGATAACCGTGAGGCAACGCCCCCTTAACCGGATCCAAACTTCCTTCAAATAATGTAGTTCCCACATACGCCTTAATTCCGTCTTGTTTTTTTGCGGAATCATCTTTCTTTTCTTTATCTCCACCACAACCGGAAATAGCCATTGACACCACAGCCGCTACACATAATATACTTGCAATTTTTTTCTTCATATTTTTCCCTCTCTTCTAAAATGAAAAAAGCATACGAACCACCCTTCTGGATATTCCTACGCCTTCTGACATTTTCTTATTCTAATTTACCAATATGATTTTTGTATTTCACCGTCTTTTCCCGTGAAATACTTCTGTATCTCCTATACGCTTCATGCTGTCTTTTCCGGTTATATACTACTCATATGATATTGCTTTCTAGCAATGAAAATATTCAATTAATTCTTCTACTACCGATGAAATCAAAAAACTCATCGATGTATTTCCAACTCCAACAATAATATTGTTACAATGATTCATCGGAATCAATAATTTTCTCGCCTCACTCTGTCCAACGGCTTCTGCCATTCTCGGAGTTATCTCTCCATACATAGAATCAGCGATTGCAATTCCAACAGGTCCTATAATCACTTCTGCTTTCCTACAACCTACCACAACTGCATTTTCACCTGTTGCAGCATGATCCGCACCCACTTTCAACATATTGGATGTTGCCACTGAATTTGTTCCCACCGCTGTTATATCCGCTGAAGGAAATTCTTCTTTAATTGCCGACACAAGTTGCTTTCCCATACCGCCACCCTGTGCATCTATAATCAGTATTTTCATCTCTGCTCTCCGTTTCTATATTATTTTATTTTATATAGTATAACAGAATAAATAGGCTACTGACAACCCTGTCATAAAGCATCGGCGGTTAAAAACCGCCGATGTCTTATACTGTTATATGTTGCTAAACAAATAACTTTATTTTGCTTTTTTCTTTTTCAGGAACGATAATTCCGTTTCTGCTATAATAATAGCGGCAAAAATTAAAACAAATCCCATGATAGAACGTGGTGTGAATTTTTCGTTGAAGAAAATTGCTCCAAATACAAGTCCGAAAATATTTTCAAAACTTAAAATAATTGAAACACTTGTCGGATTTTCTGTTTTCTGTGCGATTGTCTGTAATAGGAAACAGAGTCCCGAACAAACAATACCAAGATATAATACTCCGCCGACTGCTGCCATGTTCCACTCGATTGCTGCCGGATTTTCCATTGTTAATGTGAATACCCATGCTAAAATGGCACATACAACAAACTGAAGCATTGTAATCAATCCAGGGTCTTTATCTTTACCCCATTTTGCAATGGCAATAATCTGTGCTGCCCAGAATACAGAACTGATGATAGAAATACTGTCACCGTAACTGATGCTGAAGTTTCCTGCCACAGATACTAAAATGATACCAACCGCACACATTGTTGCTGCAATAATGTGATAAATCTTCGGTTTTTCTTTTAAAATTAACCAACCAAGAAATGGTACAAATACACAGTATGCTGATGAAAGGAAATGACTCTTCCCAGGCATCTCAAGCATAACACCGATTGTCTGTGTAAAATATGCCATAAACAGACATACACCAATAAAAATACCACTCTTTAAATACTCTTTATCAATTTGTTTTAACTTTTTAAAATTTGCCAGTGCTAAAATTATCCCCGCAACCGTAAAACGACAGGCAAGAAGTGTTCCTGCCGGTAATGTGTCCGTAGAGCCTTTGATAACAACCATGGAACTTCCCCATGCAACTGCCACGAACAATAGGGCTAACTTACCAAACATACTATTCTTCTTCATAAATTATTCTCCATTCCTATACAACGAGGAACTATTCCATTACGCCAACACCTTTAGCAACACGGGTAATGAAGTCCTGAACATTAGTTACCATAGTCGTTGCTGACAAACTTCCTCTGTCTAAAAGTTTGTTTACAACGAATTCGTCTGCGTCAACTGTGTAAAGATATACAGGACGAATTGTTCCATCTTTTAATACACGGAATGAAGGAGTCATGTTACCAACAGCAATTGTATGTAACATTGTTGCAAGACAGATAACTGTTGTTGCTTCCTTAACAATACCTCTCATTGCATTTGCTGCTTCATAAACATTTCCGTATACTTCAGGAAGTGGTCCGTCATCACGGATAGATCCTGCAAGAACGATTGGTACATTGTTATTTACGCAACTGCAGATAATACCGTCATTCAAATCATAATCTTTCATGAACTGTGGAATAGAACCGCTTCTTCTTACTTTATTTAATACATCTAAGTGATTATAGTGTCCGTTTGGCTGTGACTTCTGTGTATAAATGTCCTGTCCAAGCGCTGTATGTAATAATGCACCTTCCAAGTCATGTGTTGCTAACGCATTACCTGCTAAAAGACCATGTGCGTATCCATTCTCAACAAGTGCCTGCATTGCTGCTCTTGCATTTGCATCAAAAGCGAAAGCCGGACCCATTACCCATACAATCTTTCCACCATTCTCTTTCTCATGTTTTAACAATTCAAATAATTTGTCATAGTCACGTGCATATGATGTTTCACGGCTTCTTCCCTGACGAAATACAAACTGGTCATCTAATTTTTCTCCAGCTTCCTCAAATCCGTGACAGTGCATATATACACCTTCTTCGCATCTTTCTGTTCTTCCAAGAAGTACTTTGTCACCTTTTTTAATATTTCTTGCTTCAACAACTGCAAGATGTCCGTCATCACAAAGAATTACACAAGAATCCATGCGACTTTCTTCTGCAAGTTTCCATTCTCCATTGATTTTAAAATATTCAGGATACATTGATGTACTGTGATAATATTCAGGTACTACTCCGTCCTTCTCAGCTTCTTCGTACTTAGCATCCGGTGCGTTTACAAACATCTCCTGTGTGAAATCCGGATGATGATACTTAGGCATTTCAAAATTTGACATAATACTTACCTCCTTAGTTATATACATTATTTATGAGTTTATAAATAGTTATAATATAAATCTAACACATATTCGATTTCTTTATTAGACAATTAACTTCTTTATTTCTGTATTTTACGTTTGTTTTTATGCAAAAAATCACAAAATCAATGTTTTTCAAACTTGTTTTTGTGATTTTTTAACATATCCTTAATTTTGATTTTCCTGTATCACCACTGTCCTGCGAAATTCTCCCGCTGTTTTTCCCTTCAACTGCAAAAAATTTCTCGACAATGTTTTCTCTGTCTTATATCCCACTTCCAATGCAATTGTCAACACACTTTTATCTGTCGTAAGTAGTAGATGAGCCGCATGGTTTACACGAATAAAATTCAAAAATTCATTAAAACTCATTTCCACCTGATAAGATAAAACTCTGTTTAATTCTTTGGAAGATATTCTAAATTCATCACTTACCGACTGCAGTTGCAAATCTTCCGTATGATTTCGATAAATATATTCTACAATCTTATAAAATTCCTTTCTATCCGTAATCCGACATTTATCTCCGATAACCTGATATGTATTGCGAAATTCATTTGTTTTCATACCCATTCGTGCTTTGAACACTTTGCACATATGAGCATCATCCGTAAACCCCATAATTTCCGCCAATTCTCCTACTGTTAAATCTGTATAAAGCAGATAATTAATCATTTTACCTACACGCATCTCATTTAGCAAATCAAAAAAAGATAACCCTGTTGTGTTCTTGATATAAGAACGAATTGCGGATTCACTCATATAAAACTTCTGAGATAACATGGGAATTGTAATCTTTTCATTTAAGTGCGTATACATAAACTGCAAAACTTCGCTTCCATCCACCGCGGTTTCTTTCGGAACTCTCCTGTTGCTTCGAAGAAAAGAAACTAAAATTTCAATTAGTTTATTAATAATATATACGTTACTAAATACTTCTTCACCTTGTTCTTTTCCCTCTTCGTTCACATAGCGCAATTCATTTCCTATCTGATGAAACATATTCTGTATTTCTTTATATTTTTCTTCTCCAAATGTAATAACCGGTGCTTTTCTGAGTACCTGTATAAACGATAACTGTATTTTATCAGGATTAAAAAATGTTTTAACCAGTTCGTTAATTCTCTCAAAATGATATTGGACCACATAAAATTGAAGCGTCTTCTTTACTTCTATAATTTCCGTAATCTGCCATGGAAGTACGGATATAAGGCTTCCTTTCGTTACAACGTATTCTTTATTATTTATCAGAATTTTTCCTACTCCTTCATTTACCAGCCATAATCTTGACATTGGATGAATCAACGGCTCCGTAACTTTATCAAAAACTTCCACTTCAAAATTACATATACAGTTATTCATATTATCCGAGGTATAGAGATTCTGAATTGGAATAATTCCCATTTCTTAACTCCTCTCAAACAACTCATTTCACATCGTTACCTTTCCATAATAAACATATTATTACCTTCTGTCAAATAAGACACGCCCTTGTTTTCTTTTTGTTTTTTCATTATACTGTAATAGAATAATTTTTCCAACAAAAAGGAGTTTAACTATGTACAAATTACAAAAACAATTAGCATCCATTCATCGTAAAAGTTATCCGGCCTACAAATCATTAAAAGGTGTTTACGATTTTAAAAACTATACATTATCCATAGACCATGTGCAAGGTGACCCATTCGCTTCCCCTTCTGCCGTAAGCGTTCGCATTCCTCACCGTCTTGCCGCATTTCCTACTGAATATTTTGACCGATATGATAAAAAAATCGCTCTTCAAGACTATTTGCTCCGCCTTTTTTCCAAAAAGATTTCCACATTTAGTTTTAAAGTGAAGGGTTCCGGAAAAAGCGGTCTTATTTCTACCAGCCAATGCGGTCAGAAAATTTTAGAAAGAACCGCTTGTGAATTTACCGATAAAGAAATTATCATTCGCCTTGAAATCGGATTTGTCGCTAACGGAAGAACTATAAATGCAACCGAATTAGAAAAAATTCTTTTTGACTTTCTTCCGAAATGTATTGAATCCGTATTTTACTATAAAAAATTAAACGCTCAGGAAGTGCTTTCCGTTATTCATCTCGCAGAAGACCAAACTGCCATCCGAAGACAATTAACAAAAAAACATTTAGTTTGCTTTATTGCAAACGGCTCTATCCTTCCGAGAGAATCAGGCATCTCAGATAAACCGTTAAAAAACGCCATTTCCTTTGAAAGTCCTTCTTCCCTTCTCATAGAACTTTCTCTGCCTCGCGGAAGAAAAATATCCGGAATGGGATTAAAAAAAGGAATTACCCTTATTGTCGGAGGCGGTTATCACGGAAAATCTACATTATTAAATGCTATTGAAGCAGGTGTGTATAACCATATTAAAGGTGACGGAAGAGAATATGTCATTACAAATGATACTGCCGTAAAACTTCGTGCAGAGGATGGTCGTTGCATTAAAAACACGGATATTTCCCTTTTTATCAATGATCTTCCAAACAAAAAAGATACCCTTCATTTTTCTACGGAAAACGCCAGCGGAAGTACATCTCAATCTGCCAATGTTGTTGAGGCAATAGAGGCTGGCAGCGAACTCTTCTTGATTGACGAAGATACATCTGCCACAAACTTTATGGTACGCGATGAACTTATGCAAAACATTGTTACTCGTGACAAAGAGCCGATCACACCATTTTTAGAACGCGTAACTGATTTATACAAACAATCCGGTATTTCAACTATTCTTGTTGCAGGAAGTTCGGGGGCATACTTTTATGCGGCTGATACTATCTTACAGATGGATTGCTATCACACAAAAGAAATAACCGATACAGTAAAAGAAAAATGCAGTATGACAACCGCACCTTCCCTTTTTGCACCAAACTATAGAATAGCGCATTTTCAAAGGACGCTTTTTTCAAAAGAAACAAACTTCCGTCCAAATGATAGAATCAAATTAAAGTTTCTCGGAAAAGACGCATTTCAGATTGATAGACAAACTGTGGATTTGCGCTATGTAGAGCAACTTATTGATGCTGAACAGACAGCCTGTCTTGCTCATTTATTAAAATACACCATTTTGCATTACAGCAAAAGCAAACAGACTGTTCAAGAAATCGTTACCGAGTTGACAAAACGAATAAAAACAAAAGGGCTTTCTTCTATATGCGACGCTTCTTATGTTTCTTTAGGACTTGCACTTCCTCGCCCTCAAGAAATATATGCTTGCTTCAACCGATATAGAGAATAATAATTGGGGACGTAGTAAAATTAGGAAATGCTACGTCCCTTATTAAGATTTACCCCGTCCCTTTTTTCGTGCCCCCCTGTCCCTTTTTCTAAGAATCATATTCCAAACCATGTAAAAACGCCTAAAACACAGTGTAAACACTCACAAATTTTTAGTAACATATCTTTTTGTCTAAAAAGGCTGATTTTAAAGGATTTCTTCTAAGTAAGTTCAAAAAGGGACAGGGCATTCTCTAGTTTGGGACATAGTTAATCAAAATTGGGGACGTAGTATTTTTCAATTTCACTACGTCCCCAATTTTGATTAACACATATGATTTCTTATAATCGCCCGAATACTTGCATTTAAATACGGTTTTAATTCTTCATAACTAATCGGATCATTTTCCAATATCGTACTGTATGATGTAGAACTTGCCAACTCTATAATAAGAAACAACATTGTTTCCGGTGCTTGTAATTTTACTTCCGGCGTTTTTTCTAATAATCTGTAAAATAATTCTTTAACTCCTGTTTTTTCTTCCTTACTCTCAATTGCTTGTCTAAAAATGCCCCAACTTAAATTTTTTGATACAAACTGTAACACTGCTTTATTTTTCTGCATTTCATCCAATACATAATCTACAATGAAAATTATTTTATCTTCAAATTCCGGAATCTGTTCTTTTTCCAATTCTCTATTTGCCGCATGAAATAATTTACTCGCCGTTTTAGCAATCAGCCTATCTCGTATCTCATACTTATCTTTAAAATATAAATAAAACGTCCCTTTTGCCACTCCCGCATTTTGCACAATATCATGGATGGACGTTTTGGAAATACCTTTTGTCATAAATAAATCATAGGCGCTTTCAAAAAGCGCATCTTCTTTCTGTTGTTTGTTTTCTTCAACTTTTCCCATTTCTATCTCCCTCTTTTATCCGTTGTTTCTTTCATTATAAATTTAAAATGACTTTTAGTCAACTTTTTATTGTAAAATTATTGACTTTTAGTCATTTTCGCTGTATACTTTTTATATTCAAAAAAGTGACTGGTAGTCATGTTTATTTAAAGGAGGAATTATTTATGGTTAAAGCAGGAAAAAAAATAGTAAAATTCCGAGTTACCATTTTAATCTTAGGTTTTTTACTTTTAATCCCTTCCGCTTTAGGATACTTAAAAACCAGAGTCAACTATGACATTCTGTATTATCTGCCCGATAATATTGATACAATGAAGGGACAGGACATTTTAATGAACGATTTTGGAAAAGGCGCTTTCGCCATGGAAGTTGTGGAAGGCATGAGTACAAAAGAAGTATCCGATGTTAAAAAGAAAATAGAAGATGTGGACGGTGTTGCCGACGTCATTTGGTACGATTCGCTTGCAGACCTTTCTATTCCGATTGATGCCCTTCCAAATAAAATCAAAGATGTTTTTCAAAAAGATAATGCTACTTTAATGGCTATTTTCTTTAATGACACAACTTCTGCCGACGATACGATGGACGCTATCACAGAAATCAGAAAAGTAACAAACAAACATTGTTATTTGAGCAGTATGTCATCTGTCGTTACCGATATTAAAAATTTATCGGAAAAAGAAACACCGATGTATGTTTTAATCGCAGTTGTACTTACTTCCATTATTCTTGCGTTATGCACGAACTGCTGGATACTTCCGGTTTTCTTTATGTTAAGTATCGGAATAGCAATTGCATATAACATGGGAAGTAATTATTTCTTAGGAGAAATTTCTTATATTACAAAGGCGCTGAGCGCAGTTCTCCAGTTAGGTGTCACGATGGATTACTCTATTTTCCTTTGGCACAGTTACCAGGAAAATCAGGAACGTTTCCCAAATGATAAAGAACGTGCTATGGCACACGCCATTTCCAACACATTTTCTTCTGTACTGGGAAGTTCCGTAACAACTGTTGCCGGATTTATTGCTCTTTGCTTTATGAGTTTCACACTCGGTAAAGATTTGGGTATCGTTATGGCAAAAGGTGTTGTTTTCGGTGTAATCAGTTGTGTAACAATTCTTCCGGCATTCATTTTAACCTTTGATAAATGGATTGAAAAAACATCACACCGCTCACTGATACCAAATATGGATAAAATATCGCATTTTGTCACAAATCATTACAAAACATTTGCAGTAATCTTTCTTATTTTATTGTTTCCTGCTATATGGGGATATACAAAAGCAGAAGTTTACTATAATCTGGATGCTACTTTGCCTAAATATTTGGACAGTATCAAAGCAAACGAAAAATTAAGCGATACATTTGATATGAATGCTACACATATGGTTCTTGCAGATGCAGAACTACCACCAAAAGAAGCAAAAGAAATGTTGAATGAAATGTCAGATGTAAAAGGTGTAAAATTTGCACTCGGACTTGACAGTCTTCTTGGTTCATCTATTCCTCGTGATGTTGTTCCGTCTGAATTAACAGATACATTAAAACAGGGGGACTGGCAGTTGATTCTGGTACAGTCTGAATATAAGGCGGCTACAGATGAGGTAAATAAACAATGTACTGAATTAAATAAAATTATTAAAAGTCATGACCGCTCCGCCATGCTAATCGGAGAAGCACCGTGTACAAAAGATTTGATTACAATTACAGATAAAGACTTTAAAGTTGTTAGTGCGATTTCTATCGTTGCTATCTTCATTATTATTGCATTTGTATTTAAGTCAATTTCGCTTCCGGTTATCCTAGTTGCCGTTATTGAATTTGCCATTTTCATCAACCTCGGTATTCCTTATTTTACCGGAACAAAAATGCCGTTTATCGCTTCCATTGTTATCGGTACAATCCAGTTGGGAGCAACAGTTGACTATGCCATCTTAATGACGACAAGATACAAAAAAGAACGCTGTAAAGGAAAAGCAAAAAAAGAAGCAATTTATATCGCTCTTTCCTCTTCCATCAGTTCCGTTATTGTATCCGGACTCGGATTTTTTGCCGCAACATTCGGTGTCGGATTTTATTCAGACATTGATATGATTTCCGCACTCTGTTCATTAATGGCTCGTGGTGCAATCATCAGTATGCTGACTGTTATCTTTATTTTACCGTCTGCTCTGATGGTATTTGATAAAGTAATCTGTTCAACTACAAAAGAAATGAATTTGAAAAAAATCGAAGCAAAACAAGAGGCTTCTGCAAATGCTTAATTTTTAGGAGGTAATAAATATGAAAAACAGAGATTATAAAACCCTCGTAGCAATCGCTACTGCCAGTGCTTTAGTTGTAGGAAGTTTAGGAGTTGTTTCCCCTTCTTATGCGCAGGATGATAAAACTGTAACAACAGAAACCACAGAAAATACTGCTTCTGAAGAAATTTCCACAAAAAATTCTTCTAATATAAAACCTTTTAAATCTGAAACGGTATATGCAAAAATTGATGAAAACGGAAATATTTCTTCCATCACTGTTTCCGATCAGTTAAAAAACATTGATAATATAGGGCAGTTAAAAGACACTTCCTTTTTAAAAAATATTGAAAATGTTAAAGGAGAAGAAAAATTTTCTAAAAAGCAGGATGCTCTTCTTTGGGATACAAACGATAAAGACATCTGCTATCAAGGAACGACCGAAGAACCTTTACCTGTCGGAATAAAAGTTACTTATACTTTAGACGGAAAAGAAATTACCGCCAAAGAATTACAAGGTAAAAGCGGACATTTAGTGATGCGTTACCAATATATAAATGAAACTAATTCCGAAAGTGAATATGTTCCTTTTGCAATGGTAACCGGATTGATTTTTGATACAGACAAGATTTCCAATGTAGCATTAACAAACGCAAAGATACTTTCTGACGGTGATCGTGATGTTATTTTAGGCATGGGAATCCCTGCTCTTAAAGAACAGTTTAATGTAAATGAATTGGATATTCCTGATTATTTTGAAGTGGAAGCAGACGTAAAAAATTACGAACTTTCAGAAGGTATAACAATCGCAACAAATGATATTTTCAATGATTTAGAAACAGATAAATTTGATAGCCTTTCTGAATTAGAAGATTCGATGAAAACACTTCAGGATTCGGCAAACAAGTTAGTTGACGGTTCAGGCGAATTAAGAAAAGGGTTGGATACTCTTCTCTCCTCTTCAGGCACATTAACAGAAGGCATCCATCAGTTAGTAAACGGAGGAAACACTTTGAAAAAGGGGACTTCTTCTCTCGCATCGGGAAGTAAATCTCTTGTAAGCGGTACGCAAAGTTTAGCAAATGGTACTGCTCAATTACAGACAGGCACAAACTCATTACAGACAGGTGCTTCTCAATTAAAGGCAGGACTTTATTCTGCATCTTCAAAAACTTCTTCCGTATTGCTTGCAGGCGCTGTTCAATTAGATAACGGAGTTGCGGATATGCAGAACAAATTAACACCCGGAATGCAGGCACTTGCACAGGGTATTCAACAGTTAGATGCCGGATTAAACAATCCTCTCACTTCCGCTCAACCCGGATTAAAAGCAAGCGTTTCAGCCGTAAACGATGTAATGAACAAAGGTACTGCTGAAACAGGCGGAAAAAGTTTAAGTAAAATCGCAAAAGATACTGCAACCGCCGCAGATACATTGGCGAAAAATATACAGTCATCATCCAACATAACAATATCTGCCGACAAGGTTGCTAAAGGTAACGGTGAAGGTGAAAAGGCAATCGCCTCATTAAACGAATTGTTAAAGCGGGATGACCTTCCTGAAGATGTAAAAGCCTCCATTCAGGAAAGTATTACTTCTCTTGAAAAAGACAAACAGGCTCGCCAATCTTCCGCTGCTCAGTTAGACAAACAAATCCAAACTCAAATATCTGAGCAAAAAAAGACTTTAACAGGAACACAGGAACTTTTAAAACAGGTTGTTATCGGAACACAAACAACAAGCGCTATTGTAGATAAAGTAGCAGGCAATATGACAAAACTCAACGCCGGAACAACTCAGTTAGCACAAGGCGCAAAAGAATTAGATAAAAAAATTACAGACTCTAAATCAGGTTTAATTGCACAGGTAAATGGTGGTGTTTCTTCTCTCAAAAACGGAACATCACAACTTCGTGAAGGTATCGGTGGAAAAAACGGTTTAGCAAATGGATTAAATCAACTCGCTTCCGGTGCTTCTCAGGTAAATAACGGTGCTTCTATCTTAAATGAAAAAATGGCAGTTGCAAACTCCGGTGCAAAAGAACTATACAAAGGAGCTTCAAAACTTTCAGCCGGCGCTTCTCAATTAGACTCCGGTACCGGCACCCTTGTTTCCGGATTAAACACATTAAACCAAGGCTCTTCCGCCCTCATTGACGGTGTGAAAAAACTTGACTCCGGTGCTGTCGCTTTAAATGACGGTATGATCAAATTCAACAAAGAAGGAATTGAAAAACTTGTCAGTGTATTTGACGGTGATATTGATGGACTTTTAGATAAAGTAAATACTATTTTAGACAGTTCTAAAAATTACAAAAACTTCTCCGGCATTTCTGAAGATATGGACGGCGAAGTCAAATTCATATTTGTAACAGAATAAGTGTGAAAGGGGACGTAGTAAAACTTAAAAATACTACGTCCCCTTTCACACTTATTTCACATTTTCACCATTAATATACTTATCAACTACACATCTTTCATCTGCCAAATAAATAAGGCGTTCCACTCGTTCTTTCACAGTTAGTTTCCGCATTGTCCGTAAATGAGAATCATCCAAAACAACTGCATCAAACTCAAATCCTTCTTCAAAACTTCCCACTTTTCCAAAAAATTGTCCTCCGCCTTTTGTTGCTAAATAGAATGCCTCTTCTATCTTCAACGGAGCAAGATTTGTATCCAACAATCTCCATCTTAATTTTGAAACTTGCACCGCATCAGCCATTGCTCTTAAAATGGATAAATCAAATCCGCCTGCCACGTCACTTCCCAATCCCATTTTAATTCCCATATCCAAATATTTTCGGATTGGTGCAACACCTGAAGAGAGGTTCGTGTTTGACTGTGGACAATGTGCAATAAATACATTTTGCTTTGCCATTAATTGCATCTCTTCTTCCGTACTGTGTACGCAATGTGCCATAATAGACGGATATTTGTTTCCAAACATTCCGAATTGGTCGTATGCCTCTCCATAAAATTTTGTGTTTGGACAAAGTTCCTGTACCCAATTAATTTCTCCCATATTTTCTGATAAATGCGACTGCATAGGTAATTGATATTTTTCCTGTATGTCCGCCAATTTTTTCATCAGATCATCCGAGCAGGTCGGGATAAATCTCGGTGTCAAAATCGGTTTTATTTTATGAAAACGCCTTTTCGCTTCCTTTACCCACTCTACCGTCTGATTTGCCGAAATGTCCGCATTTTCTTCACACAGTTCTTCAGGACTATTTCTGTCCATATTCACTTTTCCAACATACCCTTTAAATCCTCGATTTTCCAGCATTTCCATTAACTTCAACGTGGCTTCAGTATGAATTGTTCCAAAAATACAAGCACGGGTTGTTGCACTTTTCATTAAATCATTTACAAAAATTTCGTATGCCTTTTCCGCATATTCCAATTGTCCATATTTTGCTTCTTCTTTAAATGTATGCGTATTTAACCAGTCAATAAGTTCCAAATCCATCCCTAATCCGCGAAATGTATACTGTGGAGCATGGACGTGTAAATCAATTAAACCAGGAATAATAATTTTATTTCCATAATCACAAAGCGGTAAATTTTTATATTTTTCCGGTAATGCTGTAAATACTCCTTTACAAATTCCATTCTCACAGAAAAGATAACTCTTTTCCTTCGTTACAAGTTCTGTTTGATTTTTGCTAAAACAAATGTTTCCTTTTAATACAAATGTACTCATATATTTCCTCCATTCTTGTTTTATCGGCAACAAAAAACTACCAATAGATAGTCTGCTGCCTTTTGCAAGGCTTATAGTAAACTATTACGGTAGTTTGTAGAAACGTCCAACCTATTATGGATCTATATAAGCATTGTTTTCATTAATCTTCTTTCAGAAACCGTTCGGCTTCTCTTTCCATCTTCATTCTTCTGAAATAAGAACTCATTTCATCCGCCATTCCCGATAAACGATTAAGCAGGGTAGAAAAGTCTTTCAGCATTGCATCATCCTGAAAATACGGATAAACAATATCATGATCAACCTCACTCCAGCCTTCCTCAAAAAGTGTTCTTCCCTGAATTTCCACGTAGTATCCCTTGTATTTAATGATATAGTGAAGAGAACGGTAAATTCCGCCCGCCTTAATCTCAATCAGATTCTCATCATAAATACGGCTATCTCCCGAACGTTTGTATACTTTCGGGCGTTCTGCAATATAGTTGTGCGTAATATCTTCATCAAAATCATGAAGTCGGTCCACAACATAGCAGTCCGGATTATTTTCAAAAATAGTTGTGATATATTTATGAAAATGTATCCAATCCTCGCGATATAAGAAAAGCACACGAATCCCGATTAAATCGGTATTATATTTATAATAATTGTCCCTGTTAATTCCAGCGTATTTTTCTCGTGACTCTCTTCTCTTACGGATAATTTTTTCTATTAAATGTCCCGCCGCTTTCGTTCTATAGCGGTAAGAATGTATACCAGCACGTTCTATATCATACAGATAATCATTGACAAATTCTTTTCCAAGTTTCCTCAACTTATCCTCAATTTCTTTATAATTATCGTAAATGGCTTCCAATTCATTCCATTCCATTTCCGCCTCACAAAACTCCTCGTCCGTGATATTGTACTCTTTCAGGAACTCTCTTTTATTCAGCATAGTTTCACCTCGTTATGAGTATACCATATAACCAAACTAATGTTCAACTAAAAGCCGAAAAGACAGAAGATTTTTCTTCTGCCTTTTCTCTTTATACATTATTTTCTTTTTCTAAGAACTGCCACAATAGCCATAAGTCCTGCTGCCATTCCTGCCATATAACCAAATGGTTCTGTAGTATCTCCTGTTTTAACAGGTGCGGTTGGTTTCTGATTATTATTTCCTAACGAAGTTTGTCCGTTTCCATTTTGTTCTCCACTTCCGCTATTTCCGGCATTTCCGGTGTTTCCTGTATTTCCGTTATTTCCGCCGTTAGAATTATCAATCGGTTTTAATTTGTCCATTGCTGTATTTAACTCTAATGTTGCTTTTGCAATTTCCTCTTCTGTTGCTTTGTCATTTGCATAAACCGCTTTTGCGTTATCTAATGCTTTGACAAATACCTCTTTTTCAGAACCGTCTTGATATTTTTTCAGGTCGATTCCATTTGCCTTATCGATAGCATTCTTCAATGCACTCTTATCTGTTGCAGGAACTTGATCTTTGTCCTCCAATTTTTCCATTGCATCTCTTAATGTCTGTGTTGCATTTGCAATTTCTTCCTGTGTGCATTTTCCTTCCTGTGCTTTTGCCAGAATATCCTTTGCATCTTTTAATGCTTTTACAAATGCGTCTTTTGCTGCTCCGTCTTTATATTCATCAAGAACAATCTTATCTGCGTCTGCAATTGCTTTTTCTAACTCAAATGTAATTAATTCAGGACTTACAATATCAAATTGATCAATCTGCGGTGCTCCTTTTTCTCCGCCTTTGATTGTCAACACACCTTCTCCCGCTGTCTTTACTTTAAATGTAATTTCTTTTTCATGTGTTGCTTTTGCTCCGTCAGTTGCTCCTACTGTCGCACTTCCGGCTTCGATTTTTCCGTCTTTTTCACTCCATGAAAATCCGTTTTCTGCCGAACCGCTTCTGTAAGTAACAATAACCGCATAGTCACCTGCTTTTTCTGCATTGTAATATAATTTGATTTCGTCATCTTTGTTTAAAGAGTTGACGAATTTTCCATTACTTGCCCAATTATCAGCCTTAACTTCCAATTTCCACTGTTCGTCATTACCACCTACATTGTGTAACTCAAGTCTTTCCGCCTCTAATCTCTTTTCACCTTTTAGAGGGAATTCAAAACGATTGTCTGCTGTAAGTTTTTCTTTTTCAAATTCGACTTTAATTGTATGAGCGGCATCTACATCTTTGAATGCATATTTTAAGACGTTACCTACTGATTCACCGTCAACCAATACATCTTTTACCATATAATCTGCATTTGGCTTCATTGTAAATTCTTTATCTGTTCCTTCAGCCACATTTACTGTTCCTGAAGGTGAAATTGTTCCGTTTTCTCCTGCCGATGCAGTAATATCGAAGTTACCCATAGCAACTTCTTTTGCAGTTACTTCAAATTTATCCAAGTTCGGCGAACCTTTTGAATCTGCTGTGAAAACAAGTTCTCCCGCTCCTTCTTTCGTAACTTTTACGTCAAAAGTTACCTCTTTAAATTCTTTATCTTTTCCATCATTATGTACATCAAGTTTTCCTAATTCTACATTTGTCCCTGACCAATTTAATGCATTTGGATTATCTGCGTTTCTTCCACTCTGCAATTTTGCCTTAAATGTATATGTTCCTTCTTTGGCTGCGTAGAATGGAAGTTTAATTTTATTTCCTTCCTCAAACCAGCCTATTTTTGCTCCGTTACTTGCAGTTGTATCTTGCTGTACACGAACATATTTATCTGCTGCAGATGTTCCTTTATCTAAAATAAAGTGTTCCGCTTCTAAGTTCTTCTTACCACCCTTTCTCTTTGGAAGTTGATATGGGTCTTTTTCTGTATATGTTGCTCTCTTTGCAAGACTTCTGACTGCCGCATCTAATTTTCCGACTGCTTCAGCACATTCCTGTGCAGATGGTTTTGCTTTTTTCGCTACTTTTTCCGCAAACTGAATTGCATCCTGTAATGCTTTATAACTTGCGTCAGTGTAGTTTCCCTCTTGATAATTTGCTTTCTTCACTTCATCTAACTTTTTCAATAATGCCGATTTGTCAAACTCTTCCGAGTCCGCAATTGTAATACGTGTAGGGGTATTAAATCCTGTAAGCACTTTATTTGTTGGATTTACTAATTCTGCTGTAAAAGATAAGTCACCTGTTTTTGCCGGAACACGTTTTGTCGTTACATATGCCTCTGCTTCTGTTTCTCCATCTTTTAATACTAATTCCATATTTCCGTCTGCATTAAAGTGATCTTGCCATGCACTACCCGGATTTACTTGGAATGTTACCTTTACTTCGCCTTTTGCTCCTCCGACACGTTTTACCTTAATCGGCACTTTACTTGCTTCATTTACACGGTAAGAAGGATATTCAATATCTAACATACCTTTTCCGCCATTGTTTAATGAAAGTAATGCGTCAATGCCGATTGCCTGATTGCCTGTTCCTGTGTTTACAATCTTTAACGTATGTTCTTTATTTTCCAAAGTTTCAGATTCAAAAATTCTTTGTCCTAATTTTCTTGTTGCCCCATTTGTATTGATAGATGCTACCTTCTGACCATCAATATAAATATCTGCAGGTCCATGGCTTTTATCAATTGTTCCGACTAACCATGCCTTTGTTCCTGTAAACTTAACTTCTGCCTGTGCATTTGGTTTACACCACATCCCTGTGCCTTCAATAAACTGCTCGTTAGTTTCCTGTGTCCAACCATTTGCTGTAAACTGTCTGTCATCGGTTATAGTCAAGCCTTCCGGAATACCGTTTCCTAAAGCCATATCGTCTGTCGCTTTGTACACACCGATTTCGCTTAACATTGGCACTTTATGCTCTGCTTTCTCATCTGCCGTTACTGTAATACGAACTTTTTTACCTTTTACAGCATTTTTTCTAGCCAAACGTTTCGCTCCGATTGTCTTGCCTTCGTCAAATTTCTTCCATTCTCCGCTTTCTGTTTGATACTCGATTTTGTATGAACCAATTCTCTGTCCAAATTCAATAGATTCCTCAACTGAAACAACATCAAATGTTTTCAATCCACCTAAGTCGATGGTAAGAGTACCTGTTTTTTTGTCATCATCAACTGTCCAATATGTATCATCTTTTCCGTCTAATACATTTTGTGGAGAGAATTTTTTATCATTTCCACGTACTGTACTTGCTGTTACTTTAGCATCTTTTGCCAAATTGTTTTTAAACGTATCTTTAATGGCTTTTCCAAATTCAGATACACGATTTAAGATAGCCGTATCCACTTTTCCTTCTTTATTTGGCGGAACATTTAATAATAACGGTGCATTATGTCCTACAGAACGGAAATACATTTCTGATAATGCCTTCATATCCTTTGGAGTCTTTTTGCTTTCTCCCCAGAACCATCCTGATGTGATACGAGCATCTGCTTCCGGAACAGTCCACTGATTACCGTCTACAAATCCTTTTGTATAACCATCTTTTGTATTGCTGTCAATTGTATTTTTCTTTTTATCTACATTTGATTTTGACCATGTTTCCGAATCAGCATATCCGTTCTCATTTCCAATCCAGCGTACTGTTGTGTATGCCTCCGCACCAAACAGAAGACAATCATCTTTCTGTTCTCCTTTTTTTCCTTCGTATTGTTGAATTGTATCAAACCACTTTTCAAATGTATAGTTCTGGACTGCTGAACCGGAACCTTTCGCTCCATCCATCCATACTTCTACAAAACGACCATTATTTCCATACTTTTTATTACCTAAAATCTCTTTTAACTGATTGTTATAGTATTCATTATAGTCGTCAACATCCAACGCCTCAACTTCTTCCCAAGACTTATTATCTAGTGGCTTTCCATTCTTATCACAAAGTGGTTTTCCGTCTTTATCATAATAACCGTAACTTTTAGCATTCACATCCCAAGGTGAGAGATATAACCCCATGTCCATATTATATTTTGTACAAGCCGTCGAGATTTCTGCCAAAACATCACCACTATATCCTGCTTTCTGTGAATCGTGTTCTGTATATTTGCTTGGCCAAATACAAAATCCGTCATGATGTTTAGCCGTAACAATTAACTTCTTAAATCCAGCTTCATGAAGTGTTTTTACCATTGTTTCTGCATCAAAATCGTTTTTCAATGCAAACTGCTCCGGTTTCTCCTTTCCATTTCCCCACTCACTACCGGTGTAAGTGTTCATACCGAAATGACAAAATGCTGCCAATTCATCTTTCTGATATTTATACTGGTTGGCACTTGGTATTACTTTGTCTTTTTCAGGTGCATTTGTATTATTGTCTGCTAAATCTTCTGCTGTTACACCTTCTTTTGTCGCTGCTGAAACATCAAGGGTTGCTATTCCTGAAAAAACACTCGAACCCATAAGGGTTGCTGCTAACAGTAAACTAACTACTTGTTTCTTTTTCATAACTTTTCCTTTCTTTTTGTGTATTTTATCGATTACATCCACATATATCAAATGCAATTTGTTACAATTGTATCACATGACACAAAAAAAGAAAAGGGTATTATTACTTTTTTATTTATTTTCACATGATTCAATAGTATTTTTATCTATTTTTACTATATTCAACTTCCAAAATAGACATGAAAATATCATCTGCATATTTTCCCTCATCTAAAACCGCATCTCTGCGGATACCTTCCACTTTAAATCCACTTTTTTCGTATAAGTGTTTTGCTCTCTCATTAAAGGAAAAGACATCCAATTCTAAACGATGCAGTTTTAATTCTTCAAATGCAAAACAAATTGCCGTTTTCACCGCCCAACTTCCAATTCCTTTCCCCCTTTCTACAGAATGAAAAATGCAAATGCGATAATTCGCACTCTTTACTTTCCAATCTATATCGTTAATGACACTTTCACCTATAATTTTTCCCTCCGGTGAAAAAATAAGGAAATCGTATCTATCCTCGGAGATTAAACATTTTTCATAAAAAGAGAGGACTTCTTCTCTCGTGAATGTTTCCTTACAACCAGTAAATCGGGCAACCTCCTTATCCAGCGGATTGAAATTTTGCTCATAATACGCTTCTTTGTCTTTTTCTTCTGCCTGACGAATAATATATCCGTCCTTTTCCCATATTTTTTTCATTTTCCCACCCCTTTTCATACAGAAAAAGACACATCAATATGATGTGCCTTTATCTATTATAATCCTAATTAAAATCTTCCTTCTTCTGCTGCTTCCTGAATAGAAACTGCAACAGCAACTGTCATACCAACCATTGGGTTGTTACCAGCACCAATAAGTCCCATCATTTCTACGTGAGCAGGTACTGATGAAGAACCGGCAAACTGAGCGTCAGAGTGCATACGTCCCATAGTATCTGTCATACCGTATGAAGCAGGACCTGCTGCCATGTTATCCGGATGAAGTGTACGTCCTGTACCACCACCAGATGCTACTGAGAAGTATTTTTTACCCTGTTCGATACATTCTTTTTTGTATGTACCTGCTACTGGATGCTGGAAACGAGTTGGGTTTGTTGAGTTACCTGTGATAGATACATCAACACCTTCTTTGTGCATGATTGCAACACCTTCTGTTACATCATTAGCACCATAGCAGTTTACTTTAGAACGAAGTCCGTCAGAGTATGATTTTCTGAATACTTCTTTCACTTCTCCTGTATAGTAATCCATCTCTGTTTCAACAAATGTAAATCCGTTGATTCTTGAGATAATCTGTGCAGCGTCTTTTCCAAGACCATTTAAGATAACACGTAATGGTTTTTTACGAACTTTGTTTGCTTTTTCAGCAATACCGATTGCACCTTCAGCAGCAGCGAATGATTCGTGTCCTGCTAAGAATGCGAAACAATCTGTTTCTTCTTCAAGTAACATTTTTCCTAAGTTACCATGTCCTAAACCAACTTTACGCTGGTCAGCAACTGAACCCGGAATACAGAAAGCCTGAAGCCCTTCTCCGATTGCAGCAGCGGCGTCAGCAGCTTTTCTACAATCTTTTTTGATTGCGATTGCAGCACCTACAATGTAAGCCCAGCAAGCATTTTCAAAACAGATTGGCTGGATTCCTTTAATCTGGTCATAAACATTAAGTCCAGCGTCTTTTGTGATTTTTTCTGCTTCTTCAATAGAAGCAATACCATAACTATTTAATACGCTATTGATTTTGTCAATACGTCTTTCATATGATTCAAATAATGCCATTTTTACGTCCTCCTTCTCTTACTCTGCTCTTGGATCGATAATCTTAACAGCATCAGCAACACGACCATACTGTCCTTTTGCTTTTTCCCATGCTGTGTTAGGGTCATCGCCTTTTTTAATAAAGTCTGTTAATTTTCCAAGACTTACGAACTGGTATCCGATAATTTCATCATTTTCATCTAAAGCGATACCTGTTACATAACCTTCAGCCATTTCAAGATAACGAGGTCCTTTTGCTAATGTTCCGTACATTGTACCAACCTGAGAACGAAGTCCTTTTCCTAAATCTTCAAGACCTGCTCCTACTGGAAGTCCGTCTTCAGAGAATGCACTCTGTGTACGTCCGTAAACAATCTGTAAGAATAATTCTCTCATTGCTGTGTTGATAGCATCACAAACTAAGTCTGTGTTCAATGCTTCTAAGATTGTTTTTCCCGGAAGAATTTCAGAAGCCATCGCTGCTGAGTGAGTCATTCCTGAACATCCGATAGTTTCTACTAACGCTTCCTGAATGATACCGTCTTTTACGTTTAATGTTAATTTACAGGCTCCCTGCTGAGGTGCACACCAGCCCACACCGTGTGTTAAACCTGAAATATCTTTTACTTCTTTTGCTTTTACCCATTTTGCTTCTTCTGGGATTGGAGCTGGTCCGTGATTAACGCCTTGAGCAACTGGACACATTGTTTGTACTTCATGTGAATAAATCATGATAAAACTCCTTTCAATTATGTATGATTTTTTCTTTAACAGTGTTTGTTATATCTTTAACACCATATATAACTTTATTCTCTCACAAACTTATCTTTTCGTCTATAACTTTTTTCATATTTTTTTATAATTCGACAATCTACGCTATAGTTTACCCGATTTTTAGAAAACATTGTTAAATATGACTATACCTTTTTTTCATTTTGGGAAAGAGTTTCCAAAAAGAGTTTCAACACCTCTTCCACTGTCTTGATGCGATTTTCTTCCCTTTTTCCTTTCAAATGTAATTCCCTGACATAAACCTGCCCGCAAATGAAACAGGCTACATAAATCAATCCTACCGGTTTATCTTTTGTCGCACCGGTAGGACCTGCAATCCCTGTTGTGCTGAGAGCTACATTGGCATTTGCTGTCTTTGCCGCACCCACAGCCATCTCTTTTGCTGTTTCAGCACTGACTGCGCCATATTTTTCAAGTGTATCATGGGAAACATTTAAAATCTTTTCCTTCGCCGCATTTGAATAAGTAATATGACCTTCCTCATATACGGAAGACGCTCCCGACACATTTAAAATTCTTCCTGCCAAAAGACCACCCGTACATGACTCTGCCGTTGTTATTGTCCATTTTCTTTCAATCAGTTTATGAACAACCTGTTCCTCTAATTCCATTTTACATACCACCCTGTGTCAAAACCTGCTTATTTTTAGCAATATAGTCTACAAGGGAAATAATTGTCAATGCAAGGGAAACATAAATCAAAATCGTTTCCACCGTAGCAAACACTCCTCCTAAATCAATAATTAAGAAAATAACCATAAGCATCTGAAATGTTGTCTTAAATTTTCCCCAGTAACTTGCTGCAATAACAATTCCATTATCAGATGCAACCAAACGGAAACCACTGATAATAAATTCACGGCTAATAATAATAATAACTATCCATGCCGGAAGTTTTCCCATTTCTACAAGGCAAATCATTGCTGAACAGACAAGCAGTTTATCTGCCAGCGGATCCATGAATTTTCCGAAGTTTGTAACAAGATTGTATTTTCTTGCAATCTTTCCATCCAACAAATCAGTCAAACTTGCCACAATAAAAATACTTACGGCAATCCATTTGCTTGCATCTCCGGCAATTCCCGCATTTAACATAAATATAACAAACGGGACAATCATTATCATTCTTACTACTGTCAACTTATTTGGTAAATTCATTATATAATCTCTCCTATCAAATCATATTCTAACGCACCCGTCACTTTTACTCTCGCAAAATCTCCCGACATCAATTCCTCCTCTGTATTGACAAAGATAAGTCCATCCACATTCGGTGCATCCTTATACGTTCTTCCCACATAAGCATTCTCATCTGCCACTTTTCCTTCAATGAGAACAAGCACTTCTTTTCCAATCATATCTTCCGCCAAATCAAACGCAATATCCTGTTGTAATTCCATTAACTCAGCCTGTCTGTCCTCTTTCACTTCCTCTTCAATCTGATTGTCCATAAGTGCAGCAGGAGTGTCTTCTTCCGGAGAATAAGTGAATACACCTAAACGGTCAAATTCCATTTCATCCACAAATTCCATTAATTCTTCGTGCTGTTCTTCAGTTTCTCCCGGAAAACCGGTAATTAACGTTGTACGAAGAGTAATATCAGGAATTTCTTCACGAAGTTTACCAATAATCTCCTTTAACTGTGCTTTTGATGTACGTCTTCCCATACGTTTTAATATTTCATCACTTGCGTGCTGAATAGGTAAATCCAAGTAATGACAAATTTTCTTTTCCTCTTTCATTACCTGAATCAATTCATCCGTAATTTCTTCAGGATAACAATACAAAATACGAATCCACTGGATTCCTGCAATTTTACATAATTCTTTTAACAATTTATGTAAAGATTTCTCTCCATAAATATCTTTTCCATAGAGAGTTGTTTCCTGTGCAACTAAAATTAATTCTTTAACACCCTGTTCCGCCAGTTCTTCCGCCTCTTTTATCAGTCTTTCCATCGGAACACTTCGGAAGTTTCCGCGTATCTTCGGAATAATACAGTATGTACAATGCTTGTCGCACCCTTCTGCAATCTTCAGATAAGCAAAATGTCCTCCCGTCGTTACAAGACGTTTTGTATCTACATACGGAAGTGCATCAATATCCGCCATTTCCACATGATGATGTCCTTTCAACGCTTCATCAATGGCATCCAATATTTTATCATAAGAAGTTGTCCCTAAAACCGCATCTACTTCCGGAATTTCCTCAATAATTTCTTCTTTATATCTCTGTGCAAGACATCCGGTTACAATAAGTGCTCTCAAACGTCCTTCCTTTTTCAATTCTGCCATTTCTAAAATATTCTGAATGCTTTCTTCTTTCGCA
The DNA here is from genome assembly GCF_054601575.1 of Faecalimonas canis. NCBI lineage: Bacteria > Bacillati > Bacillota > Clostridia > Lachnospirales > Lachnospiraceae > Faecalimonas > Faecalimonas canis. The sequence goes on from NZ_BAAHSI010000021.1 coordinate 80,450, forward strand.
TCATGAATAAAACAGCACGTATTAATTACAATGACATCGGCATCCCTCTCATCATCAACCATCTGATGTCCCTTAGACGCTAAAAGACCGAGCATTACCTCCGTATCTACCAGATTTTTATCGCACCCAAGTGAAATAAATAATATGTTCATTTGTTTTCTCCTCTATACCTAACAGGGCAGATACCTTCTGGCATCTGCCCTTTGCTTTTTTATTGTTCTGAATCTTCTGCAACAATTTTAATTTTTGCATTGTTTAATTCGTCAATGGCAATGGATAACGGTTTTTCTCCGTCCTTTGTAGGAACTAAAGGTGTATCTCCGTCAATAATCTGTCTTGCTCTCTTAGACGTTGCAAGTACGATAGAATAACGGCTATTTACAATCTTTGTTGCACCTTCCTCTACATCTTGGTTTACTACTTTCATCAAATCTGTATATGATGGGTGTAACATAATCTTATTCTCCTTTCGCTTCTCCTCTTAATTCTTCTTCTATTTGATTCATCAAATCTTCATTGCGAAATCCTCTACTGTGTTCGCTCTGTATAATATTATGCATCTCTTCCACGCAAATATCCAAACTGTCATTCACGACAATATAGTCATAAGCACTCATTCCTTCCGCTTCTTCCGCCGCACGTTTCATGCGGGACTCTATCACTTCCATTGTTTCTGTTCCTCGTCCGATTAAGCGTCTTTCAAGTTCTTTGGCATTCGGTGGTGTGATAAAGAGAAGTAATGTTTCAGGATACTTTTCTTTTACTTTCAATGCACCCTGAATTTCAATTTCCAGAATAACGTCCATTCCTGCTTCCAACTGTTTTTCTACATAAGCACGTGGAGTGCCATAATAATTACCTACATATCTAGCATACTCTATTAATTCATCTTTCGCAATCATTTTTTCAAACTCTTCAACAGTTTTAAAAAAATATTCTCTTCCATCCTGCTCTCCCTCACGGGCCTTTCTCGTTGTAGCAGAGATAGATAACGCATAATTATCATAGCGTTCTAAAAGTGCTTTCATTACCGTTCCTTTGCCAGCTCCCGAAAAACCGGATACAACAATTAAAATTCCTTTTCTCTTCATCTTCTTCATCCTTTACTCAATATTTTGAATTTGCTCTCTCACTTTTTCTATGCCCGTTTTCAAATCAATAGCATAATTTGATACTTCCAAATCATTCGCCTTAGACAAAATCGTATTTGCCTCACGGTTCATCTCCTGAGCAATAAAGTCTAGTTTTCTTCCGATTCCTTCTGCCGATTCCAAAGTATCTTTCATATGCGCTATATGGCTTCTCAATCTGACAGTTTCTTCATCCGTACAAATTTTATCAGCAAAAATCACTACTTCTGATGCAATTCGTGATTCTTCAATTTGTGTATCCGCCAACAGATCCTTCACTTTTTCTTCTAATTTTTCCCGATACTCAACGACAATTTCAGGAGAACGTTTCTCCACTTTATCAACAAGCACGAGCATATCATCTAATTTTGCAAGAAGGTCTTTTTTTAATGCTTCCCCTTCCGTTATTCTTGTGGAAACAAACTGCGAAAATGCACCTTCCAACGCTTTCTCAAGCACATTCCATATTTCCTCTTCATCCATCATCTGCTCTTCCATTGTCAGTACTTCCGGATAACGTGAAAGTGTAGATACACGAATATCATTTTCAAGAGAAAACTTCTCTTCCATCTGCTTAAAATACTTCAAGTACTCTTCTGCCAATGTTTCATTATACTTTAAAGAAACCTGATTTTCTGAAAAATCTTCATATGTAATGAAAATATCCACTTTTCCTCTCTGTGCGTATTTTTTTAACAGATTACGAATAGATGCTTCAAAAAAATTCAACTTTTTCGGCATACGGATATTTACATCTAAATATCTGTGATTTACCCCTTTTAATTCTACCGTAAACTTACGCTCTGCTTCGGAAATCTCACATCTTCCGAAACCCGTCATGCTTTTTATCATTTTATTACCCTCTTATCGTTTATTCTATTGCAATGCTAACTTTTATTATAATCTATTTGGAAACTATCGTCAATTCATTTACTCATGAATAAAGTCATGCTATACTAGATCGGTAAATGTTTAAATAACAGCAGAAAGGATTGAACTTATGGCTTTCGATGGAATTACCATTTCAACTATCGTACAAGAATTAAATACGACTTTAAAAGACGGGAGAATTAATAAAATCGCACAGCCTGAAGCCGATGAACTGCTTTTGACAATAAAGACACCAAAAGGACAGAAAAGGCTTTATCTCTCAGCCAGTGCGTCACTTCCGCTTATTTACCTAACCGATACAAACAAACCAAGTCCTATGACCGCTCCTAACTTTTGTATGCTTTTAAGAAAACATATTAATAACGGACGAATTACTAATATTTATCAGCCAAAACTGGAAAGAATTATTTGTTTTGACATCGAGCATTTAGATGAACTTGGAGATTTGTGTAAAAAACAGTTAATTGTGGAAATTATGGGGAAACATAGTAATATTATTTTCTGCAATGACAAAGGGATGATTATTGACAGTATCAAGCATGTTTCCGCTCAGATGAGTTCCGTGCGTGAAGTTCTTCCGGGACGCACATATTTTATTCCCGACACAATGGAAAGACATAATCCGCTTACCGTAACTAAAGAGGAATTTCATACTCTTCTGGCAGATAAACCAATGCCACTTGGGAAGGCTGTCTATACTTCCTTTACCGGAATCAGCCCGATTATCGCAGAAGAAATCTGTCATTTATCAGGAATCCCTTCGGAGATAACTCCACGAGATTTGTCAGACGATATGTTTCTGCACTTTTTCAATCAATTTTCCCTTTATTTTGAATCGGTAAAAGAAGGAAACTTCCACCCTGTCATTTACTATCGTGGACAAGAACCTGTTGAATTTTCCTGTCTTCCGATTTCACATTACAATCAGTATGAGGTAAAGACTTTTGAATCCGTTTCCGTACTATTGGAAACATATTACTCAACCAAAAACACCATTACCCGCATTCGCCAGAAATCTTCTGATTTACGGCGCGTTGTTCAAACTGCACTCGAACGAAATCGCAAAAAATATGCTCTACAGACAAAGCAACTTCGTGATACGGAAAATCGCGAGAAATATAAAGTATACGGTGAACTTCTTCACACATACGGATATAATATAGAAAAAGGTGCAAAGCAATTGGAGGCTCTCAATTATTACACAAATGAAATGATTACCATTCCACTTGACACTATGAAAACACCTATGGAAAATGCTCAAAAATATTTTGATAAATACAATAAACAGAAACGTACTTTTGAGGCATTAAGCGAACTTATTGAGGAAACAAAAGATGACATTACTTATCTGGAATCGGTAAGTAACGCTCTTGACATTGCGTTAAGTGAAGATGATCTTTTGCAAATTAAGGAAGAGTTGATTGAGGCAGGGTATGTGAAACGTAAATTCACGAAAAAGAAGATAAAAATCACAAACAAACCTCTACATTATATTTCCAGTGACGGTTTTCATATGTATGTCGGAAAAAACAATATGCAAAACGAAGAACTTACCTTCCACTTTGCCGTTGGAAATGACTGGTGGTTTCATGCAAAAGGAGTCCCGGGCTCTCATGTTATTGTAAAAACAAATGGAGAAGAACTTCCCGACCGCACTTTCGAGGAAGCCGGCCGACTTGCCGCATATTATTCTAAAAATCGGGGAAATGAAAAAGTGGAAATCGATTATATCGAGAAAAAGCACGTTAAAAAACCGGCAAAAGCAAAACCGGGATTTGTTATCTATCATACAAATTATTCACTTATCATTAATTCTGACATATCAAAATTGGAGCAGGTTTAAATCCTGCTCCAATTTTAATGTTAACGTGCTGACCAATATCCTTTTACTAATGTTCCGGCTGATGACTCCTGTCCTTCAGGATATGCTGTTGACTCAAAAACATAATCTTTAAAACCTTTTACCATTGAGAAACAGCCACGCATTTTATATGTGTTTCCCGGATAGAATTTTTCTTCGTCACTTCTTACTTTCATTTCTGTAATACTTCCCATACCGATATATGTGTGTGTTCCGTCTGCGCTTGGAACACCGCCACCACTTTTATTTTTTGCACTAAAAGTAATATCCGGTTCTACCATTCCGTAATCCGGTGCAGGAAATTCCTTCGGAACCATTACTTCATAGTCGAATACACATAACTCAACGTCTGCCGGTAACTTCATCTGATTTACATCGATTTTTCTTCTTCCGAATTGGTTATGTTGCTGAATTGCCTGATTGACATAATTAGCATCTTGACTCATTGTTGTTACTTTATTGATTCTTACATAAACTGTATGATATAAATTATCTTCTGTAGCATAACGTGTTGTCTTAACCCATTTATTTAGCGGTGCAGGTGATGTCATAGACGTCTTTGTCAAATCAACTGCATCTTTCACATCTACATTTGCACTTTGACCACTGCTCTGTTGATTATCATCATCTTTATCATCAGACTCAAAATCTTCATCATCAAAATCTAATCCGCTGCCAAACCCCTCTGTTTCTTTTAAAACATCTTTAGGCACTTCGATTTTTTTCAATTTATTGAAGTCACCGTAACTGATTTCCATTTTGAATTTTTCAATATCTAAATCTGCGGTTTCACTCATTTTTCCAAAAATCTCTTTCATATCAAGTGTAACTTTTGCAGGAAGAAGTTCTTCTTTATAAATAGCCACTGTACAAGGTACCTTTATATCCTCATCTTCATCTGAGAGGTATTTGTCTAAGTCTGCCTCTTTTGACATATCACTACTCATAAGGTATTCCATAATTTCCGAACTGACCTCGCCCTTTAATTCAAAGCATTCTTTATCGTTTACTTTCACAAGATCTTCGTTTAATTTAAATTTTTCAAAAGATTCTTCAAACTCGCCAAATAAATCTGTTGACGGTTTTACTACCTCGTCTTCATCTACTTTTTCTTTTTTCCATTTTCCTTGCTGGTTAACATAATTGATATACTCATCATCTTCTTTAACAACATAACTTTCTACTTCTGTGGAAGCACTCTGTCCTAAAAGTTTCACACCGACTTCGCCTTCTGTATGGGTTTCTCCTGTCTTCATAATAGTTTCTACATCCATTTCCATGTTCATCTCTGCCGTTTGTCCTTCTTGTGACATTTCCATGTTTAAAATCAAACTTGCTTCTGTCGATTTCATACCTTCTAACTTTTTATTCATATCTGTAAGTAAAGATTCCGGTGTTGCCTTCTTGCCGCATCCTGCTGCCAATGCCATTGCCATCACTGCCACAATTCCAATAGTTGCCAATCTTTTCATTCTTTTCTTCATAACTTTGTCCTCCTTTGACTATTTTGTAATATAAATAACTCCCAACCAATAAGTTCCCTGCAATTTATTATTTCCAAGTCCGGTTACAACCTGACCTGCAATTTGATTAAACTCTTCTTCCGTAAGCCCATATTCAGTTCTAAGCGTCGCTTTTCCGTTTGTTCCGACTTCTTTTACAAGAGAATTTGCAATGGCACTTTTTTCAAAATATTTATTATTGATATGATAGTATTCTTTTGTGTCTTCTTTTGCCGTGTAATCCGAAATAACTGAATTCACTAAATATCTGTCATCTTCCACAAGAACTCTGTCCGCTTCCGCATTCGGCAGATTCAATAATGCGTTTGTTAAAATTTCATTATCATTATTCGTTGTATCCACTATCTGCCATTTTCCGTCAACCTTTACTTTATTCCATGCGTGTGGAAGATTTCCTTCCAAATATCCCGTTACAACGATACATTCTAATCCCGCTTCCTCTGCGAGAAGTTTGTATGCACCTGCATAACTTGCACATACCCCATTTTTATTAACCAAAACACCGTATGGGGTAAAAGAATCGTTAAATTCCTTATCTACCTTTTTGAAATTATTTTTCTCTGCATTTTTCAATGCGTCATCATCATATTTTGCATTCTCGCAAAGATAATTATTTAGGGCAATTTCTTTTTCCAGTTCCGTCATATCATCTTTAACAACTTCTTTTACTACCCTTTTTACTTCTTTTACAATTTCTTCCTGTTTTTTACGCATCACTTCCGGAGAATCATCATATTTAATAATGAGATAATCTCCCGCAATAGAGGCACTTCTCACTCCCAGCGCCAGCGGATTTTGATATGTCGCTTCCTGCCATGCATCCAATAATTGTGACTGGTCTTTCGCTTCTTTGAAATCTGAGAGGTCAATCATCGCATTTCCCGCAACCATGTTCCTTCCAATATACTCGCTGAGTGCAGAAGTTGCCGTAATCTCATAATCAGTTGCGTAAATATTTTCTTCTGCTTTTTCTTCTTTCTCCTCTTCCACTTCAAACTTGGCATCTGTACGTCCACCTCTTGCACGAAGTGTATCCTGCCGCTCTTTTAATGCCTTCAAATCTGCCTTTACAGTTGATTTATCGTACTGTTCCACTACAGCCACATCTTTAAATGCTGTTCCTTCAATCTGATATGGAATTTTTACAATATCTACCTGTACATTCTTCAAATCTGACATATCCGGCTTTTCATATTGTCCCCATGTTTCCGTCTTTTCTTTGGCATTCTCTATATCATATGTAATTAATTTCTGAGCAAGACGTCCGTCACACATGGTTACCCAAGCATATGAAGGAAGTTCATTAAAACTTTTTGCATATCTTGAACCTTCCTCTTCTCTTGATTTCTTTCCTTCCACATTACTTGCTATCATCTTTGCCAACTGATGTTTACTGAAAGAATTGCTGATTGCGGAAGTTCCGTCTTCATTTGCGGCAACAACGCAATACTTCTGTTCCTTTAAATTATTTTCAGTAACAACCGGTCCTGTTCCCTGTCCATATTTATCTACAACCCATTTTTCATTTCTGGACACTTCTGCCACAGTAAATGTATTGAACATAATATTGCTATCCGGTGACCATGATGTCTTATCCGTTATCCCTCTCGTCATACCCACCATACTGTAGCCGCGTTCATCATCATAATCATATTGTACAACATAGTAGGCTTTTGCACCTTTTACTTTCTCCCAGTAAAATTCAGGTTTTCCTTCCTCATTCACTCTAAATTTTACTTCCGGTGCTTTTTTCACTTCATTTTTAATTGTAAACGGAGTAATAATCGGTTTTTCCAACTTTTCCCCTGTTTCAGGATTTACATAAAGCGCCATGTAATATTGTGGAAGGTTTCCCCAATCCTCAAATTCATCTTTATCAAAAAGAACATTAGATACTTTATCATATCCGAAAATCAAATCTTCATCTTTCTCCACCTGCTGTGGCGTCACGCTAATCTGTGCCGTAGACCAGCGTGGTGGTTTGATTTTCAACATCTGAGTTTCTGCGTTCCATTCAAAATGTGTTCCGACTCTCTGCGTTAATTCGGGGTCTTGGTAAACCGCCACCAATTCCGTATAATTTTTAAACTGCCCGTTCTTAATATCAAATCCAAATTGAACCGGAACCTTTTCATTTCTCTTTACGTCCTCTATCGTATCTTTATAAATATATTTCTCAGAGTCCTCATACTTTTCTTTTATCTTTGACGATAACTGTTTTGACGTTGTCATCTCCGCTTTTTCTTTTTCCTTACTGCCACCACTTTTCTTCTCCGTCTGACAGCCTGTCAGCATCAATGAAAATGCCAATATCGCACAACAGATACCCGTTACTTTTCTTCTCTTCATAGGCCTTCCTCCCTTGCTTTATAACAATAATACCCTGACACTTCAAAAAAGGTTACAACATTTTCCTTAAAAATATTAAAAATTCTTTTTCTGTCACATTTTTACCATAAACATAAAAATAATTTTCTTTCTCTTCATAGGCAGCATAATAATTGTCTGTTCCTTTCTCTTTGCAAATATAGATATTCTTACCATCTATCCTACTTGGTTTCGCTTTCAAGACTTCTTCCGGTATATTCTCTTTCCCGTCCAATTCTTCCCATTCGATTTTAGTTGTCTGTTTATCTTCAACATCCTGCTTTCCACCAAGTGAAAGTCCCGTTTCCCAATCAGATGACTCACGGAATACAACTGTCTGCACCTCTACATTATTCTGTATCTTACCCACATAAATATATCCGCCTAAAATCGTTATACAGACACAGGCTGCCACCGCTGTACCTATCCATATATGTCTTTTTGCCTTTTTCTTCTTTCTCGTTTCTGTCTGTATCTGTTGTCTTGTTCTCTCTATCAAGTCTTTTGGAGCATGAATGTTATCTATCTCATGTCTATACTGTTCCCGCATATTCAACTTCTCCTTTCAGGTGATTTCTAAGCATATCTCTCGCCCTTGACAGCCTTGTCTTTACTGCCGTTTCCGACTGTTCGAGAAGCATACTGATTTCCTTTATGGAATATTCCTCATAATAAAACAAATGAATAACCGTCCGATAATTTTCCGGCAGTTTCTGCACCGCTTCTGTCACACTCTCATCCTTTTCCTCCATCTCGTAGGAGTCTTCCATATCATACTCCAATGATGCCCTATGTCTGTTCCACGCACTGTCAAACTGTTTTTTACAACAATTTACCGTAACTTTGATAAGCCACGCTTTCAAATGTTCTTCTGTGGAAATTTTATCTGAATTTTTAACAAATCTTAAAAAAACTTCTTGAAACACGTCTTCCGCATCTGCCTTATTTTTCATATGAATAATGGCAAGTCTGTACACCATATCGGCATATTCTTCCAGTACCCATTCTGCACAGAAATTTGCCCTTCTGCTCTGTCCACCCATAGAAGCCTCCTCATTCACGTCTTTTCTTTTAGTAATAATGGTATTATACCTTCTACATCTATTTTGCACAAGAAAAATTTCTTTTTCAAATAATTTTTATGCATTTTGCCGTTAATAATTTCCGAGAATACGCAAATTCCTTGTTTCATCACGCAAACCACGAATCGCATTTTTCACGGACGAATCCGCCATATTCCCCTCAAAATCCACAAAAAAGCGATATTCCCAATTTCTATCTTCTATCGGTCTGGACTCTATTTTTGTCATATTTAAATCATTATAAATAAAATGCGAAAGGAGATGATACAGCGAACCGCTCTCGTGAGGAATTTCAAAACAAATACTTATTTTCTTTGCTCCCTCCAGAAATACTTTCTGGTTTGTCACTATAATAAATCTTGTAGAATTATTCTCACTGTGATTAATAGAGTGGGCTAAAACTTCCAAACCATACAATTCTGCCGCATATTCACTACATATTGCCGCTTCCGTGCGTTTACCGATTTCCAACACCCTTTTTGCCGCCACTGCCGTGTTTTCCACGCTTATCTGTTGCCAGTTTCTATGTTCCGCCAAAAACTTCTCACTCTGCATAAGCCCTTGCGGATGAGAATATACCCGTTCTATGTCCGATAATGTCGCTCCTTGTACTCCGACAAGAGCATGGCGAATAGGAATGATAACTTCGCCTACAATATAATTTTCAAATTCCACAAGCAAATCATATACTTGACTGACTGCACCTGCCGAAGAGTTTTCGATAGGAAGAACCGCAAAATCCACAGATCCTTCTTCTATCGCTTCCATTGCATCACGAAATGTATCTACATGAAAAACATTTTCACTGTTTCCGAAATATTGTCTAAGTGCCTGCTGACTATACGCACCGTCCGTTCCCTGAAAAACAAGTCTGGCATTCCTACTCTCCAGTTCTTTCAATTGAATAAATGCAGTTTTTCCGTACACGCCGTTTTCTCCTAAAATCTGATACTGCAATTTTCTGCTCATAGACATAATCTGCTCAAACAATTCACGAATACCCTTTTTATTTCTCTCGTTTGATGCCTTCTCACTCAGAACAGCCAATTTCTCTTCCTCTCTTTTTCTGTCGTATACTTTCTTACCCGTCCTTAATTTGTCTTTTCCCACCTGCTCACACAATTCCATTCTTCTCTCATAAAGGGATAAAATCTGTTCATCTATATCGTCCAATTGTTCACGTATTTTCTGTAATGACATATGTCCCACCTCTTCCTCATTTATTATTTCTGACTATTATAATATACATCAAGTTTAAAATCTATCTTTTACGGCAATACTTTCCCTATGAAAAATAAATTTATCTTATGTGGAACAGTTGGCTGGTGTATGGAAATCATTTTCACTTCCATACATTCTTTATTTCGCAAAGACCCTAAACTTATCGGACGGACGTCCATTTGGATGTTTCCTATTTACAGTTTGGCAGGGCTTCTTACCCCACTTTGCAGATTTCTTAAAAATAAAAGCGTAATGATTAGAGGTGTTATATATACTTTCTGCATTTTCCTCTGCGAATTTCTGACAGGCTCTCTTTTAAAGAAATATAATGCTTGCCCGTGGGATTACACCGATGCCAAATTAAATATTAAAGGATTAATCCGTTTAGATTACGCTCCTCTATGGTTCGGGGTTGGGCTTCTATACGAAAAACTTTTAAACAGACAAAAATAGGACGGGAATTTTTTCATAATTCCTGTCCTCACCTGTTGAAAATCTTCTTATTTTATTATATGATATATAAAACTTTTCACATAGGAGGAAAAATATTATGAACACTGTGGAATGTATCAAATCTCGAAGAAGCATTCGCAAATATAAATCCGACAAAGTAGACTATGCACTACTTGAATCGATTATCTCTACCGCTTCTTATTCTCCCTCTTGGAAGAATACACAGATTACACGCTATATAGCAATTGAAGACACATCTATCATCAACAAAATTGTTACCGATTTCACCCCAGAATATAATGCAAATATTATTCGCCAAGTACCAATGTTAATTGCAGTAACAATGGTAACGGGACGCTGCGGTTTTGAGCGTGACGGTTCATTTTCAACAAAGAAAGGCGACCGCTGGCAAATGTTTGATGTGGGCGTTTCCTGCCAGTCTTTTTGTCTTGCAGCACATGAGGCGGGACTCGGTACGGTTATAATGGGAATTTTTGATGAAGACGGCATAACGGAATTACTGAACATTCCCGAAGGACAGGAACTGGTTGCTCTTATCGCTCTTGGCTACCCTGATATCGACCCTATAGTTCCAAAGAGAAAAAGTGTAGAAGATTTATTAACATACAAGTAGGAGGAATTTATGAAACATTTATTAAACCCATTGGATTTATCCGTAGAGGAAATTGATGAAATTTTAGACTTGGCAAATGATATTGAGGCACATCCCGAAAAATACGCTCACGCCTGCGAGGGAAAAAAACTTGCCACATTATTTTATGAACCAAGTACAAGAACAAGATTAAGTCATGAAGCAGCCATGATGAATTTAGGCGGAAATGTACTCGGATTTTCTTCTGCTGATTCAAGTTCCGCTACAAAAGGGGAAAGCGTATCGGATACAATTCGAATGATTGCCTGCTATGCCGACATCTGTGCTATGCGCCACCCTAAAGAAGGGGCTCCTATGGTTGCCAGCCAACACTCTACTATCCCGATTATCAATGCCGGGGACGGAGGACATCAACACCCTACACAGACATTAACAGATTTGCTTACTATCCGTTCCGAAAAAGGACGCTTGCACGACATCACTATCGGGCTTTGCGGTGATTTAAAATTCGGACGTACAGTACACTCTTTAATTCACGCACTTGTACGTTATGAAAATGTGAAATTCGTATTGATTTCTCCTGAAGAACTCAGACTTCCAAGTTATATCCGCAAAGATGTTTTGGACAAAAACAACATTCCATATAAAGAAGTGGTACGCTTGGAAGATGCTATGGGCGAACTTGATTTACTTTACATGACCCGTGTACAGAAAGAACGTTTCTTCAATGAAGAAGATTATGTACGCATGAAAGATTTTTATATTTTAGATTCTGCAAAAATGGCATTGGCAAAAGATGATATGCTCGTTCTTCACCCTCTTCCTAGGGTAAATGAAATTGCTGTTGAAGTAGACAAAGACCCTCGTGCCATTTATTTCAAACAGGCACAATATGGCGTATATGTCCGTATGGCATTAATTTTAACATTACTGGAAATCAAAGTTTCTTAAAAACGATAAGGAGAACCATTATGACAAAGAATACACTTAACGTAAGTTCCATTGAAGAAGGTTTCGTACTCGACCATATCCAAGCAGGAAAAAGTATGGATATTTACCGTTACTTGAAATTGGATAAATTAGACTGTTGTGTTGCCATTATTAAGAATGCAAAAAGTAATAAAATGGGCAAAAAAGATATTATGAAAATCGAATGTCCGATTGATATTATTGATTTAGATATTTTAAGTTTTATCGACCACAATATTACAATCAATATTATTCAGAATGATAAAGTTGTTGAGAAAAAACGTTTGGAACTTCCAAAAGAAATTACCAACGTAATCAAATGTAAAAATCCTCGCTGTATCACTTCTATCGAACAGGAGCTTGACCATGTTTTTGTTTTGACAGATGAAGAAACACAGGAATACCGCTGTAAATACTGTGAAGAAAAATATCATAGAAAATAATAGAAAAATAGAAGTTATAAAGTTTTCCACTTTATAACTTCTATTTTATTTCCCTTATTGTTCTTTTACCAATCTATAATTTGTGAAATAGTATTCTTTAAACTGGTTATCCAACCATTCCTCTTCTCCCGTTTTCAGATTCACTTTACCGATTTTGCCATTGAATTTATATAAATACTCACTTGCCTCGTCTAAATAGAAAGCTTTATCCAATCGTTCCAAGCCCTTTACTTTCTCTGTCTTATCCTCTTTCAGATTATAACGATATACGCTATTTCCATTCACATCTGATTGAACTCCAAACAAAAGGTCGTTTTTATTTGCAACAAGTCCGTTAGACTGTGGCATCTTTTGCTCAAACAAATAGTTCATTTTACCGTTTTCATACTGATAGTAATAAAACGGTATTTCTAATTCTTCATCTTCCGAATGGTTTTCTGCTCTGTTCCATTTGTCACGCAACGTATATTCTTCCGATTCACTGTATGTCTGTAAAACAAGACCGTCTGTTTCCGGTACATATGCGACCTGCCAAACAGACATATCCTTATGTTTATCATGTGGAATTTCAATCTGTTTTATCTTATTTGAATCACGATCAACAGACCAAAGCATAAATTCTTTAGAATCGTTCGGTGTCTGTGGAACACCTACTACAATATAATCATTTTCTCTTGGTATAATGCTGTTAATTCCCCAAAGATTATTTGTTAACTGCTCGGTTTTCTTTGTTTCCAAATCGTAACGATACACTTCATCGTTCCCTTTTTCATCTTTTGCCGAATATAATACGGCTTTCCCCTTATCATCAACTACAGCAAAATTAAACTGTGTTGCCAAATCAATTTTATACTTTGACGAATTCATCTTGTCTTTTTCAAAGTCATATGTATTGTTTTCTACAACAATCTGATTTTCATTTAACCTATCGGCATTTGATGTAATTAAACGATAATCTGTTAATTCGGATTTCTTTTCAGAAGTCTGACACCCTGTAAGCATTAAGGCTGTCACTGTTAATAATAAAATTTGTTTTCCTCTCTTCATGATGAGTTCTCCCCTTTCGTATTTCCTTGTTCATTCTGTGCCATGTTGGTTTATACTTTTTCTCTCTTTTCCACTCCCCCCTTTTATATATTCATGTAATAATTTTATATCTAATTTTCCATTATTCGCACAAACACTATGATGAGCCTTAATATGACATAGAAACATCTAAATTATTGTCTTTTGTTAAAAAGTAGTTAATCTTACATATTATATTTTTTTAATAATATATATTTTACAAAATTGAAATACCCCAAAATCAATACAAAAGATATAGCACCTATTTGAACCATTTTTTCTTCCCCTAAACCAGAACTTAGAATCTTAGCAACTGAAATCCCACAGATTCCAAATAACAAAAGCACCCAACGAGTTGCCATTTTTTTCATTGGAACTGAAACATAGGCATTTCTTTTAATTAAATATATAGTAATAAGTATAAAAATTAATAACATAATCAAATATAAGCCCAACAAAACTACTATATATTCTAAATGGTATCTCGATTCAATGGTAGATAACATCAAAACACTGCATCCATTTCGTATATTTCTTTTCTTTTTATTTTCTATTCCGTATAATAAAAATTTTTCTAATTTTTCATTCATAACATTCTTCCATTTTTCAAATCTTTTATAAATTCAAATTCTATTTTATCAATATTACATTGTCATTTGTTAAAATTATAAGCGATATTATTCTCCTACTATTGTTCTTTTACTGTTGGATTTATGTAAGACCTATATTTTTACTTCACTTTATATGAGTATAATCTCTCATCTTCCAATTCTACTTTATCTGGATTCGGAATGGAACGATTTGGAATGTTTTTCAAATAAACTGTTGTAACCCCGTTTTCTTCTTTTATATTTCTCCACTATCCTATAACAGTTCCAATGAAACTTAGTAAATATAAATGTATCGGATAATACAGATAGAAAAAATATTTCCATTGTTTTTTCGGTTTCTGATACTTATCTTTTTTTCTATAAAATAAACTCATCAGTGGTAATGCAAATATCATCATCCATTGAAAATTTTCAAGAAAGAAATAGGAAATATCAATCTGCCTATACATAGAAGTCAAACCTATATCCCTTGCTATAGTTTCTAAAATAGGAAAATATACATAATCTGTCCTTAAATTTATTCTCGGAATAATCTGCAGAAATCCGAAAAGCGAAAACAATACGCAAAAAACAATATACCATATTTGAAATTTTCTCTTATCCTCTTTCCATATATATATTCCCAACCCTAAAAAACTAAATGTCAGACTTTCCATTCCTAAAAATAATCCTAATACCGAAGAAATACACTGTATAATCAATTCACTATCAAGAACTTCCACATAAGTCAACCAAAACATCAGTCCGCTTAGAACTATTTCTATCAAAAAGAATGCTGAAAATAACAGAACTCTTTTCCGAGTATTGTTCCTTGTTGTATCATATATGTAAATCATAACGGTCATCAAAAACAGTGTTCGGAATATATTATTATCTACATTTATATTGCTAAAAACAGAAAACAAGTAGTTTATCATTCCCATAGCAACATTCGCCAAATATAACCGTGTCATATATTTTTTTCGATTTCTTGTGAAATCCATAGACCACGCACAACAGAAAACAAATATCGGTGCTGAAAGTCTTCCAATCCACCTGAATAAAATCGGTGTTCCGAGTATAAATGCACCTATATGGTCTATTGTCATTAAAATCAATGCTATAATTTTTAAACTCCTACTTGTCATAAATTATTTAACCCTTATTTTTACTTCACTTTATATGAGTATAATTTCTCATCTTCCAACTCTGCTTTATCTGTATTCGGAATGAAACGATTTGGAATATTTTTCAAATAAACTGTTATAACCTCGTTTTCTTCTTCAAAATATGTTTCTATGTCAAAACATTTATCAGGACTTTCTCCCTGCTGTTTCTTAGGATACATCGTTTCCATAACGATTGCATTCATTTCTTTGTTATATACAAGAATTTTAGCACACAATCTGTCATCTACAATGGTAGCAATTTTTAAAATACCCTTTTTCTTATTTTTCGCATCTTGCAAAAAAGACTGTATCTCTTTATTTTCTGTATTCATAACTTTTGATACATCAATATAACCTTTTTGTTTTAAGTCCTCCATTGAAACATTGGATTTCAAAGACATCAGTTCTTCCCACGCATCATTTTCTGAATATCCCTGCTTTCTGACTATCCAAATAGCTAATATCAAAATAATTAAAATACTGATTAACAAGATAATTTTTTTATTTTTACATTTCATATTTTACTCCTTTTATGTAATATATATGTAATATTTTTTAAATAATTTTTAATGTTTTCTGTTTTTTATTTATTTTTGTGGTTGTTTTCTGTTTTTACGCCTTTATATTAATATACCTTATGTTTTTAGTCAATAATTATTTATTACTCAACAAAATTTTTTATAAAATTAAATTCCTTAACAAATAAGGAGACACATAAGGCTAAACCTCTTATTGTCTCCTGCTTTTTATACAATTCTTAGGGAAAATATTTCCGCTAAATTTATAAAGAAAAGTTCTCTGCAGTATATCAACTTTTTATCGTATTACTTTTTTTCACTCTGTACCTAGTCCTTCATTTTTTTATATCCTACTACCGCAATAATATCACTATTTTCATTTATCACATAAGCAATTTCTCTTGATTTCAAAATATTGCAAGCACACTTTTGATCTGCGTCCAATGATAAATTTATTTTATCAAAGCAAACACAACACGAATACTCTTGTGAATATACTACTTCATTATCTAACGCATTCAAAACCATTTTTTCTAAAGCAACAAGTGAAATTTCTCTTGATAATTCATACGCAAATATATCTGTAATTTTATATTTCATATCGACTATTTTTTCACAATTTTAGATTTACTTTGAAAGGATCCGCCCGCTCCTGCTTTTGTAGTAAATGTTACCCCTGAATAACCAACCAATACTTCCTTTGAATTTCCTACATTAATATCTGCTTTTATAGTACTACTTGTCTTATGCGAGCCACTCAAATTCTTTGAAAAACTGTCATTATAATATGTTGAACCAAACACACTTACCGATTTTACATACGCTCTTCCCCTCACCCTGTCTAATGCCTCATCCGCTTCTATATCATAATACAAATCTCCTCTTTTTCCACTCCAATTTCTAAATCCAAGATGAAAAACTGCCCATTCTAATTTGCCATCTGAGACTTTTGTTAATTGTGGTACATCATCTAACTTATCAAAAACTGTTTCTGTACACGTTCCATCCGAATTAAAACGTAATAATACAGTTATTCCATCTTTTAATTCGTCTAACGTTACATTAATATTAATCTGAGATGAATTTTGTATCTTTTCCGATGATGCCAATGATTGTATTGGATATAACAACATCGATCCAATCATTAATAAGGAAAGTAAAAATTTCATTTTTGTGTTTACCCTTGCTTGATTTGTGTATTTTTTTCTTTTCTTCATACCACACTCTCTCCTTCTTTTACTAGAGGTTTACATCAATATGCAAACTCTCAATAATCTTAAATTTTATTTTCAGAAGATCTTCTTTATATTTTTATATTACTATACCACATTATATTAGTCAATAACTATTTAGTTTTTCTAAATATTGATTTATCAATATTTTAAATGCTATAATTCAATATGTAGAAAGGAAGATACTATGGACGCTAAAAGTAATTTCAGACGTGGTTCTGTAGAATTACTCGTTTTACATTTACTACAGGAAAAAGATTACTACGGTTACGAGTTATCACAAAATATTAAATCACGTTCAAACGGAATTATCGACATTCCTGTCGGTTCTCTATATCCTGCTCTCTATAAATTAATTGATAACGGATATATTACAGACTACAAACAACAGGCAGGAAAAAGACTTGTACGCGTATACTATCACCTTGAACCTGAGGGAAAAGAACGACTCAATTTACTCTTAGAAGATTATTACGCTACAAATGCAGGGATACAAAATATCCTAAATTACGAATTGAAAGAGGGGGGAAAATAATTTATGACTAAAACACAGAAAAAAATCATCAAAGACTATAAACGTGAAATCAAAAAACTTTTACCTATTTTCACAAAGAACGAGAAACATTTTCTCAATGATATATCTGTTTCTATTAAAGATTATGCTACTTCAAACGAAATTTTTTCTAAAGAATCACTTATAGAAAATATAGGCGAACCTAAAGATATTGTTGCAAGATACCTGACTGATATGAATGCAGACTCACTCCGTAAAGTTTTATCTCGAACAAGATACATTCGTATTGCTACAGTATTGGTAATTTCTATTGCTATTTTTACAGGGGCTTTTAGAATTGTAACCTTATATCTGAATTATAAAGGTGCTGAAGAAGCCTATATTCATCGGGAAATTATAGAAACAACAGAGTATATTGAAGTTCCTGAATCAGACAACAAATAAAAAGGAGTTTTACATTCATGAAAAAATTTTTATGTTTACTAACATCTGTCATCTTATCTTATTCTCTAACTTTTTCCTGTTTTGCATATACTTCAGACACTCCCAAAACAATCTCTAACGAGTATACGCAAAATAGATATGTTTATGAAATTACAACCACTGAATACAACCATTCTTTTTATAAAGACCAAACAAAAACCGTTTCTCGCACTGCAACATATAAAACCCCAGCAGGAAATTCTTTATGGAGCATGACACTTATCGCTACTTTTAAATATAACGGTGTTTCTTCCTCCTGTACTTCCTCTAAAGTAGAAACTAAAATTTATCACTCTGCTTGGAAAATAACAAACAAAACAAGTTCCCACTCTAAAAATACTGCAACAGCCAAAGTAACTGCTAAACTTTATAATGGAAGTGCTTCCATACAAACAAAAACTAAAACACTAACATTAACCTGCTCTAAGACAGGAGTTATTTCATAATACAAAAGGTTCATAAACAGTTTTTCCCCTAACTGTTTATGAACCTTTTTTCAATCTGTTCTTTTAACTCTTTAATTTTAAAGCCAAATGTAACTCGCCCATTACTATAATATGAACCCACTAATTTTTCTTCATCATTTTGCAAAGTAATATAAAGCAACTTCTGTTTCATTTCTATCTTGGTAATATCTGCTATTTTATAACAATAAAAATCTGCCGTTCCATATCCCCAGCCATATATTGCCTTTTCAGATAACACACATTGCATATGAACAATACTTCCTTTACACCATAATGTATCGGCTACACGGTAAACAAAATCATCTATTTCCCGTAATTCTTCCGCCGAAACCATGTCACAAACTTTTTCCATATGTGCTATTTCCACTTGTTTTTCACATTTATGTAAAGCAAATACAATTACAGCATAATATAACAGCAGAATGAGAAAAATACTTCCCACCAAAATCATATCCCATTTCTTAAAGACAAACGTGTAATATCCCATAATGAATAAAAAGAACATTATTATGCCAATAATTGTTCTCTTCTCTGATTTCCGTTTTCTTTTTTTCATATGAATTAAGTATTCCATATTTTTCCTTTCAATGTATGTAAGCAAGACGATAAGCCGGGTTATGTCGTTGGACGGTCATCTATCTAGACCTATCGTTGCCAATAAGTTCAAGCAACCTACCTAAAACGTGGCGGGCAACCACAATGTTTTCATTCGGTTTTGCTTCGGGTGGGGTTTACATATGCCCCTGTTGTTACCAACAGGGCGGTAGTCTCTTACACTGCCCTTCCAACCTTACGCCAAAAGAGTTGTACGGTAGGATAAGTTGTAAAACAACTAACCCTACACGGCATTTGCCGTATACCCTCCTGCAAGTATATGGANNTCCATATACTTGCAGGAGGCTGCACATCTCGTTACTAACGCGGTACATTTCTGTTGCACTATCCTTAGAGTCGCCTCCACCGGACGTTATCCGGCACCCTGCCCTATGAAGCCCGGACTTTCCTCACCTGCGGTCTTTCGACACTTGCAGCTGCGACCGTCTGTCTTACTTACATACAGTTAGATATTTTAACACACTTCTACTACATCGTCAATTAAGTTTTCGCCATCAGCAGATGATGTCGCCAAAAAATCACATCGTTCATTCTGCATATGACCATCATGACCTTTTACCCAAACAAATGTTACTTGATGAGGCTCTTTCGCTTTTAATAAGCGTTTCCACAAATCAATATTTTTTACAGGCTCATTTTTTCCTCGTTTCCAGCCTTTTTTTATCCAACCGTCAATCCATTTTTGGTTAAAAGCGTCTACAACATATTTTGAATCCGAATATAATTCAATTTCACACGGGCGATTTAACGCTTCAAATCCGGCAATAACTGCCATTAATTCCATACGGTTATTTGTCGTTTTCTTATATCCTTGAGATAATTCCTTTGTATGCAACTCTCCTTTTGTATCCACATACTCTAAAACTGTTCCGTATCCCCCCGGACCGTCAGGATTTCCTCTCGCTGCTCCATCCGTATATATTTTTACCTTCATCATATCTATACTCTCCATTCTCCAGTTTTTAGAAAATGCATTGCCGTATGCTCTGCATTTTCAATAATCTCTTTATCATATCCAATCATACTCAATAATTTTATAGCATTTCTTGAAACCGCTCTTCCACGGTACAACTCATAATTAAATAAAATATCATTCTCCTGAATTTCCTCTTGAAAATGATAATTACTGTACTCATTTTCCAGCATATGTGTTAATTCTATATCATGTGTTGCCGCAAAACAAAGCACCTGCTTTTTAGAAAGACTCTTTAAAATCTGTGCCGATGCCGATATACGTTCTACCGTGTTCGTTCCGCGAAGCACTTCGTCCACAAAACAAAGCATAGGTATCCCTTCATCTGCATGACTTAAAATTCTCTTTAATGATTTGATTTCTACTATATAATAACTTTCATTCCCTTGCAAGTTATCTTTTAATGCCATAGAAGAATAAATTTGAAAGAAACTTGCACGATAAAATGAAGAGATACTTGTATATATGGTCTGAGATAAAATAGCATTAATCGCCACCGTTTTTAAAAACGTAGATTTTCCGGAAGCGTTTGATCCGGTAATCAGCACATTCCTGTTCTCTGCTATGGAATTTGCCACCGGATTTACAATAAGAGGATGATATACATCTTTTACATCCAAAAATGCCTCCTTCGTTTCCCTTAATTCCGGAAGGCTATAAAATGGAAGACTTTTCCGAAAAGACGCTACAGAAATAAGCGCATCCAATGTACCTATATTTTCTACCAACTCATCTATTGTATCCGCATTTCGTTTGATTTCTTCCAGCATGGAATTGAATTTTAACAAATCAATATGTGTTGCCACACGGATATAATCCAAAAATGCCTCTGCCAGACTACCCGTTTCTCGTTGTGTAGACATTAAAAGAGATGAACCAAAACGGAACTTTTTGAATTTCTTCCGAATACTTGCAATATTATCTACATAAGTTTGCACTTCATTAATCTTTAATTGGGAAATCTCCTTGCTGACGTCCAACATTTTCAGTATATGGGAAAAAGTTGTTAAATAAGGCTGTATCTCCCCTTTTCTTTTATAATAACGCACAACGTCAAACACCAAAAGCATGAGCATAACAGCAAATCCAACACCAACTTCAAAAACAGTCATCAAGATAAGTCCAATCGGAATAGTACACAGCGCTATATAGTGTTCTACATTGCTTTCTTTTTCCAATGTAACAAGCAGATCAATATAATCATTTATAGAAAATCTTCTTGTCTTTCCTATCTGTTGAAAGCAGACTTCCAACTCCACTCTCTCACTTTCGTGTGTAGCAAAAAAATGTATGAGTCGTTCCCTCTCATCCAACGTTTTCTGCTCTGTCACAGGTATTCTCAACAGGTAATATAAATATTCCTCTCCCGCAGAACATTTCGTATTGTTTGCATAGGCAAAAACATTATCCATATCCAAATCATTCCATGTAATGTCATCAATATGAGGTTTTCTGATTTTTCCTTTCTTCAACTGATATTCAAAATATCTTGAAATCTTCTCTAATTCTTCTTCATCATACTCTCTTTGGGGAATTTTCCCCCATTCTTTTAAAAACTTTTCTCTCCAAACTCTTTTTGCTTTCTTTCCGCCGACATACATATGCACAATCCCGAAAACAATAAGAGCAAATATGGAAGCCACTATAAATTCTACCTGCATTTAAGTTTTCCTCTATTATTCACAAATATTACCCAGTTGAATATTCTTCTCTACGATTCTTTGCATTTCTTCCCATATCGTTTCTGAAGTGTCTGCAATTCTCTCATTTCTTTTATAGATCTGTTCTTTCTTCACCTGATGTTCACTCCAACTTTTGCCCTTTGACGCATCATTTAACAGCATTGGCTGAAAATTATCAAGCAGATGAGCGTATTTGGCGTCCTCCGTTTCATATGACTCAAACTCTTCCCATAGTTCTCTGAAATACTGTCCCTGCTCTGTCGGAAGTATATTGAAAATGCGATCCGCTGCCTTTTCTTCACGCTCTCTTTTATCTTTCGCTCCCACACTGTCATAGGCATATGTATCCCCTGCGTCAATCTCCACAATGTCATGAATCAGCACCATCGTAATTACTTTGAGAAGGTCAATCTCTTCACTGACGTATTCTTTCAGTAAAATAGCAGACAATGCAAGATGCCACGAATGTTCCGCATCATTTTCTTTCCTTTCCCCATCAGCCAAATACGTCTGTCTAAAAATATTTTTCACTTTATCCACTTCAACAATAAACTGTATTTGCTTCTCCAATCTTGTCATTTTTCATTTCTCCTTTTCCGAAATAATTATGTATCATTTTACCACGAAAGAAAAAGAAATACTACTCCCCTTTCATTTTCTAAAATTTAACATTGAAAAAAATCTGATTATGCGTTATCATGAATAACAATATAAACTTACTATAATCAGAGTGAATTTTGATTAGGAGAGGAACAGAATTATGCAACTTTTAAAAGAACGAATTTTAAAAGACGGTGTTGTTAAACCCGGAAATGTACTGAAAGTAGACAGTTTTTTAAATCATCAGATGGACATTAACTTAATCAATGAAATCGGAAAGGAATTCAGAAGAAGATTTCCTTCTGATAAAATCACAAAGATTCTCACTATAGAGGCATCCGGAATCGGAATCGCCTGTATCGTTGCACAGTATTTCAATGTACCTGTTGTTTTTGCCAAGAAAGCACAGAGTATCAATATTGACGGTGACGTATATTCGACAAAAATCGAATCTTTCACACACAAACGTACATATGATGTTATTCTTTCTAAGAAATTTTTGACAAAAGATGACCATGTACTTATTCTTGACGATTTCCTTGCAAACGGATGTGCATTACTTGGATTAATCGACATTGTACATGAAGCAGGTGCTACAATCGAAGGGGCAGGAATTGTTATTGAAAAAGGAATGCAAGATGGCGGTAAGAAAATCCGTGAAAAAGGAATTCACTTGGAATCCCTTGCCATTGTGGAATCCATGACAGATACAGAACTTACATTTAAAGAAGATTAACCGCAAAACAGATTGTGTCAATTGACACAATCTGTTTTACTTTACATATCACTGAGAAGTGCTTCTACATTCTCCTCTTTTGTCGCCCAACTTGTGCATAAACGGATAACGCTGTTCTTCTCATCATATCTCTCTTGATAAGTATATACATATTTTTCTTTTAATTTTTCTAATTTTTCATCGGGAACAATAACAAACTGTTGATTTGTAGTGCTGTCCAATAAAAACTTATATCCTCTTTCTGCAAGACCATTCTTCAGACGCATTGCCAGACGGATTGCATGGTTTGACATTGTAAAGTAAAGTCCATCTTTAAACAATTCTCTAAACTGTAATCCTAGCAGTCTTCCTTTTGCCAGCATTCCGCCTTTCTGTTTCATAATGTAGCGAAAATCTTCTTGTAAATCCACATTACATATAACAATCGCCTCTCCAAACAACGCCCCGACTTTTGTTCCTCCGATATAGAAAACATCACAGTTTTCTGCAATAATTTCCAAATCCAAATCATTATCTTCAGCAGATAAACCGTATCCGAGTCTGGCTCCGTCCAAATACAGATACATACCGCACTCGTCACAAACTGCACGCAAGTCTTCTAACTCTTTCTTCGTATATATCGTTCCCAGTTCAGTCGGATTGGAAATATAAACCAACTTAGGCTGTGTCATATGTTCAAAAGCAGAATCATTTTTATGGAGTGTATACACTTCTTTGACCTGTTCTGCAGAAATTTTCCCGTCATCACTTGGAACTGTCATTACTTTATGTCCACACGCTTCAATCGCACCCGTTTCATGTACATTGATATGTCCGCTCACGGCACAGAGCGCCGCCTGATGCGGTCTTAGAATAGAAGAAATCACTGTGAGGTTTGCCTGCGTTCCCCCTACCATAAAATGCACTTTCGCTTCCGGTGACTGACATAACCCCTTAATAATAAGTTCTGCTTCCCGACAATATGAGTCTTCTCCGTAACCTGCCGTCTGTTCCATGTTCGTTTCAATTAACGCCTCTAAAATACGTGGATGTGCTCCTTCGTTATAATCACAATTAAATGCTATCATTTGATGTCCCTCCTAACTTTCGACTATATTTTTATTATAGCACAAAAGCAGAAACATTTTAAATAATAATACACACAAGACCGCCATTGCTGTCATTTACAATTTTCTGCATAGTATCTTGTAATTTCACCTGACTTTCATCATTAATCATCATCATTTTATTATGCATTCCCTCTGTAACTAATTCTTCGATAGATTTCCCGAAAATATTTGTTTTCCACATTCCTTCTTCTGTTTCCTTTGCTTCTTTAATATATTTCACCAAATCTTCTGCCTGCTGCTCGCTTCCCACAATCGGTGCGATATCCGTTTCAATATTCGCTTTAATCAGATGTACAGACGGCGCTTCCGAATGTATTTTCACTCCGAATTTATTGCCCTGTTTAATGATTATCGGCTCTTCCAATTTAATTTCTTCCTTAGACGGAGAAACAACCCCATATCCTTTTAATCTTACCGACTCCATCGCATCTTTCACGCCTTCATACTCTTTTCGCAGCATGGAAAGTTCTTTCATTGTCCCAATCAAATCATATTCACTTGTAATATTTTCTCCCGTAACCTCACTAAGCACTTCATAATAAAATGCTTCCCCAATCTGAATGCGAACTTTTACACTCCCCGAATCCATTTTTACTTCCTCAATCCGCATTTCCTCTATGTAGTCGCTTTCCGTTTCTTTCCATTCTTTTTTCAAATCCTTCACTTGCGAAAAAGTATTCAGCATTTCCTTTACATGAAGAAGCAAATCTTGTTTGATTCTGTGGTTTATTGGGAGCATTTCAACCCATTTCGGTATATAGAACTGTACTTCGGCTATTGGAAATTCAAATAAAACACTCTGCATAATCTGATGAATATCTTCCTGCCTTAACTGTTCACAATTTACAGTCAGCGCCGTCACTCCATACTGTGATTCTATCTGTTCCTTTACCGTCTTTGCTTCATCTCCATAAGGTTTTTTAGAATTTACTAAAACAATAAACGGTTTTCCGATATTCTGTAATTCCCGAATCGTATTTTTTTCTGCTTCTATGTAATTCTCCCTTTTCAATTCCCCGATACTTCCATCTGTTGTAATTACAATTCCTATTGTAGAATGTTCGCGTATCACTTTCTGCGTACCGATTGTTGCTGCCTTTGTGAATGGAATTTCGTGTTCAAACCACGGTGTTTTTACCTGTCTTTCTTCCTCATTTTCAATATGCCCCACCGCTCCTTCTACCATGTATCCGACACAATCTATCAGACGGATATTTGCCGTAATCCCTTCCTCTAGTTCAATGGCTGCCGCTTCTTTCGGAATAAATTTAGGCTCTGTTGTCATAATTGTTTTCCCGGAAGCAGACTGTGGCAATTCATCTCTCGTCCGCATTCTCATATGTTCATCTTCCATGTGAGGCAGAACAAGTAAATCCATAAATCTTTTGATAAACGTAGATTTTCCGGTTCGCACAGGTCCTACCACTCCAATATAAATTTCTCCGTTTGTTCTCGCCTGTATGTCTTTGTATAAATGAAACGTATTCATAAAATACCCCCTTGTTATGCTGATAATAATGTATGTCAGGTTTTTCTTTTTTAGAAGTCACCGCATTGATTTTTTCCCATAAAAGTCGTACAATGAAAACAAAAAAGATAAGGCTGGTGTTACATATATGCATGCAACTCGAACAAAACAGAAAAAAGAGCGTTCCGCTCTGAACATCTCGCTAATTGCCGGACTTGTTTTCGCTCTTCTGGAAATTATCATCGCTCTATATACCCGCTCGCAAGCCGTTCTTCTTGACGGTTTTTATGATAGCGTGGAATCTGTCATGATTCTCATTTCCATTGGAATTGTTCCGTTACTCTATCGCTCTTCTAACGAAAAAAGACCTTTTGGCTATCTGCAAATCGAATCTTTCTTTGTGGTGATTAAAGGTTTTACAATGGTCGCAATCACTATTGGGCTTATTGCCACCAATATTGAAATCGTACTAAACGGAGGTCGACATATTTCTTTCAGTAACATTGCGTATTTTGAACTTTTTGCAGCATTGCTAAGTATATTGGTTATCTTCCTTCTAAAAAGGAAAAATGCCAAAACTCACTCACCTCTTGTAACAATGGAAATTCAAGAATGGATTATTGACGGTATTGCCTCATTAGGTATGGCTGCCGCCTTTTTTCTTCCACTTCTTATCAAAGTAAGTTGGTTTTCCCATATTGTTCCTTATTTGGATCAGATTATAGCCATTTTACTTTCACTATTTATGTTACCTACGCCAATCCGTGCCATTATTACGGGACTTAGAGATATTTTCTTAATTGCTCCTGAAGAAGAAACCGTTGCCGAAATCAAAAACATCGTTAATCCGATTTTAGATTCCTACGGATACGAGCAATTATATTATGACATTGTACGCACGGGACGGAAACTTTGGATTAGCGTTTACATCACGTTTGATAAAGATATGATTTCTATCTCACGTCTTCGCAATGTGCAGGGGCTGATTATTGATGCCCTTAAAAAAGAATATCAGGATTTTTATTTTGAACTGCTTCCTGATATTGAATATTTAGGAAATACAGAAGTACTTTAGGAGAGGACTATAAAAATCCTCTCCTTCTTCCATCTTCTTCCTATTCCCACGGTAATGTAGGAATTTCTATTCTTTTATCTCGCAACATCAACTCTTTTACCGCTTCCCCCGGATTTTTCCCTTCAAATAATACGGCATTTACCTGTTCAATAATCGGAATAGACACATTGTATTTTTCAGCAAGTTTCACTGCCGCTTTTGTGGAATAAACTCCTTCCACAACCATCTGCACTTCTTCCATTGCCTCTTCCATTGTTTTTCCCTGTCCGATTAAAACCCCCGCTTTTCGATTACGACTATGCACACTTGCACAGGTAACAATCAGGTCGCCAATTCCCGTAAGTCCGGTAAAACTTTCTAGTTTTCCGCCCATTGCAACTCCAAGCCTTGCAATCTCAGCAATTCCTCTTGTAATCAAAGCTGCCTTTGTATTATCTCCATAGCCAAGTCCATCTGCAATTCCCGCTGCTAATGCAATAACATTTTTCAGTGAACCTCCAATTTCTATTCCAAGCATATCGGGACTTGTATATACACGAAACACTTCATTCATAAATGCTTCCTGCAAATATTCCGCCGTCTTTTTCGTCTTCGCTCCTACAACACAGGTTGTCGGAAGTCCTCTTCCTACTTCCTCGGCGTGACTTGGTCCGGAAAGAACGGCCACATCTGCCTGTGGAATTTCCTCATGAATCTGCTGTGACAAAGTCATAAGCGTATCTTCCTCAATTCCTTTTGCCACGTCCACAATAATCTGATTTTCCGCCACAAACGGTTTCATACTGCGTGCCGTTGCTCTCGTAAACGGAGAGGGTACTGCAAGCACCATAAAATCTTTTCCTTGAATTGCCTCTTCCAATACATTCGTAAACTGCATATCCTGTGGAAGTTTTACCCCCGGAAGTTTACTTTTATGCTCTCTTTCCTTTGAAAGCATTTCCACCTCTTCTTTTGAAATTGACCAAACAGTCACCTGATGACCGTTTTTGTGAAGTAATAATGCTAATGCAGTTCCCCAACTTCCTGCTCCTAATACACCTACATTTGCCATATCCTATTCTCCTACTTCTTTCCAAACTTTAACTTGTTTTCAGTTCCATTACATAATCTTTTTATATTTTCACGATGTTTATATACTGCTAATATCACTAAAAACGCTGAAAGCACATACAATTCATACTGTTGTGACTGTGTAAGAGTTGTTCCGAAAATTTCTCCCTGCACAACCATTCCGATTCCAAAAATCACAACTAAAATGATAGAACCAAGTGAAACATATCTCGTCACGCCTACCACAACAATAAATGTAAGCATTGCCACAAGCGCTACTTTAGGATTTACTGCGAGAAGAAGTCCCGCTGTGGCTGCAATTCCCTTTCCTCCTTTAAATTTTAAATAGAAAGGAAAATTGTGTCCGAGAACTGCACCCATTCCGGCGTACATCGCCAGTAACTCAAACATTTCACTGTGATTTTTCCCGTAAATTATATACGCAATCCCCACGGCAAAAACACACTTTAAACTGTCACCCAAAAAGGTTATCACTCCTGCTTTCCAGCCGAGTGTACGAAGAGCATTTGTCGTTCCCGCATTTCCGCTTCCGTGATTTCTAATATCTATATGATGTAATCTACCATAAATATACCCTGTCTGAAATAATCCGCAAACATATCCGAGTATCAGACAAACTAAACGTTCCATATTATTTATCCTTATCCTTTCTCTCACGAATAAAGAATTTCAACGATGTACCCTTAAAACCAAATGCTTCTCTGATTTTATTCTCCAAATATCTTGTATATGAAAAGTGCATCAACTCTTTGTCATTTACAAAGATAACAAATGTTGGCGGTTTCACCGATACCTGAGTAATGTAGTATAATTTCAGACGTTTTCCTTTATCCGAAGGTGGCTGCTGCATAGCAACTGCCTCCATCATAATTTCATTTAATACACCTGTCGCAACACGGAGTGTCTGGTTTTCGATAACCATATCGATTTTTTCATATAATTTATTCAAACGCTGTCCCGTTTCAGCCGAAACATACATAATTTCTGCATACGGCATATAAGATAATACTTGGCGAACCTGCTTTTCGTACTCGTACATTGTCTTATCATGTTTCTCAATGGCATCCCATTTATTTACAACAATAATAATACCTTTTCCACGCTCATGAGCAATTCCCGCAATCTTGGCGTCCTGTTCAGTTACTCCTTCTGTCGCATCAATAACGATTAAAACAACGTCTGCTCTTTCCACCGCCGTAACTGTACGGATAATACTGTATCTTTCCAATTCTTCCTTAATCTTATTCTTTCGGCGAAGTCCTGCCGTATCAATAAATACATATTCTTTTCCATTATAAGTAATCGGTGTATCAATGGCATCTCTTGTCGTTCCGGCAATGTTCGATACAATTACACGGTTATCACCTTGTAATTTATTGATAATAGATGATTTACCTACATTTGGCTTACCTACAATAGCAATACGCGGTCTGTCGTCTTCCACTTCTTCCCCTGTTGTTTCCGGAAAATGTTTTACAACCTCATCAAGCATATCTCCAATTCCCAAACGTGAAGATGCCGAAATCGGCAACGGATCGCCAATTCCCAAATTATAAAATTCATACACATCTGTCATAAACTTTTGGAAACTGTCCACTTTATTTACAACTAAAACAATCGGCTTTCCTGAACGGCGAAGCATATCAGCAACTTTAGAATCAGAATCTACAAGCCCCTGCTTTACATCTGTGAGAAAAATAATCACATCTGCCGTATCAATGGCAATCTGTGCCTGTTCACGCATCTGTGATAAAATAATATCTTTACTGTCAGGCTCAATCCCTCCTGTATCAATTAATGTAAATTCTTTATCAAGCCAGTTGACTTCCGCATAAATGCGATCTCTTGTCACACCGGGTGTATCTTTTACAATTGAAATCATTTCTCCCGCCAACGCATTGAACAATGTGGATTTCCCCACATTCGGTCTTCCTACGATGGCTACTATCGGTTTACTCATACTTGTTCTCCTTCTATATCTTATTTTATAATTGCTTCCACAAAATCTTGTCCGCTTGATTTTACAATATCTATATCTACTTGTAAAGCCTCTTTCACATCCGTAAGTGTCACATCATCGAGCAGCACTTCTTCCCCATCTCTTAACATATTGCAAGGAAGCAACAAAGTATCTCCCAAAGGCTGACCTTTTAACTGATCGATTAAATCCTGTCCTGTAATCAATCCTGCAACTGTAATCTTCTCTCCAAAAAAATGATTGATAATCTTATATAAATGCACGGTAATATTCGGATATTTTGTCTGTAGTTTTTCAATCATTTTCTTTAAGTACGGATACGCAAGCACTCCTGTAGCCATAGAAATTTCTTTTTCTCTGTTATCTCCTGCAAGAGCATTAAATGTTTCCTCAAATTCGTTCTGCAAAAGACGCAACATCCCCACTCCGTTTTCCAACTGTAAATATCCGTCATATCTCTCCTCTTCAGGCACTTCCTCCTCCGCAAGAATATACCATTCATCGCCTGCATGAATAAAATGTGTTCCATGCTCTTCATAAATCTTCTTCTGCCATTTATGAATGGTTTTCAATACTTTCTTCGCATCATCTTTTTCAAAAGACTCCAGCGGATACAGTCCCTCTCGGTATTTTGTAAGTCCTACAGGCACAACCGATACACTCTGTAAATATGGAAGATATTTCGTCATATCCCGTATACTTCTCTCCAACTCTTCCCCATCATTCTCTCCTTTGCAGAGAACAATCTGCCCATTCATTGTAATTCCGCCTTCATATAAAATGTCGACTTTTTTCAGTGCATCTCCTGCAAAACGGTTATGCAACATTTTACACCGCAACTCCGGATTTGTCGTATGAAAAGAAATGTTAATAGGCTCTAAATGATATTTCACAATTCTTCTCACATCATCATCACTCATATTAGTCAACGTAATATAATTTCCCTGCAAAAATGACAATCGGGAATCATCGTCTTTAAAATAAAGTGTATCTCGCATTCCTTTCGGCATCTGGTCTATAAAACAAAACATACACTTATTTCTGCAGGAGCGATACTCATCCATAAGTCCCTGCTCAAAACTGATACCCAAATCTTCCTCGTAGTCTTTCTCTATCTCCAACTCCCATTCTTCGCCATCCGGTTTCTCTATTAGCACAATCAATTCTTCATCATTTACTAAAAAATGATAATCAAATACGTCCTCAATCTCGTTATCATTGATACTGATTAATTTATCTCCTGCTTCTATCCCCAATTCCCATGCAATGCTTCCTTCTTCCACACTGCGAATGATATGTTCTTTTTTCATGTTTTACTCCTGTCATCAAACAAATCTTCTTTATCCCCTATATCATACTAAATTTTTAAAGAAAATGCAATTTTTAACACTGTCTTGTTGAATCCATCGTTCTTTTTTGCTAAAATATTTTTGAAAAAAGAAACATATAGAAACGGAGGCCACTATGCCAAATTTAAAAGTATTAGAACAAAGTTTACCGATAGCACCTCTTAAAATCGCAGCGTTGGAAAGTTGCACGGACTTAGCAAAAAAGGTAAATGACTATATTGTACAGTTTCGTCATGCACCTGTTGTAGATTCTATCAATCCTGCATTATTTGCCAATCATCAGACAGACAACTATCTTGCAAGCCTTTCCTGCCCTCGCTTCGGTTCAGGGGAAGCAAAAGGTATGTTTCATGAATCTATCCGCGGATGTGATTTATTTGTTATGGTCGATGTATGTAACTATAGTTTAACTTACAGTGTAAACGGACACTTAAATCATATGTCACCGGATGACCATTATCAAGATTTGAAACGTATTATTTCCGCAGCAACGGGAAAAGCACACCGTATCAACGTTATTATGCCTTTCTTATACGAAAGCCGTCAGCACAAACGTACAAAACGGGAATCTTTAGACTGTGCTTTTGCATTGGAAGAATTAACAAATATGGGCGTTTCTAACATTCTTACTTTTGACGCTCATGACCCGCGTGTTCAGAACGCTATTCCACTTAAAGGATTTGACAACTTTACTCCACCATATCAGTTTATGAAAGCGCTTTTCCGCTCTGTTCCTGATTTACAGGTGGACAAAGACCACTTAATGATTATCAGCCCTGACGAAGGCGCAATGCACCGTGCAGTATACTTCTCTAATGTACTTGGAGTAGATATGGGTATGTTCTACAAAAGACGTGACTACTCTACTGTTGTCAACGGCAAAAACCCTATTGTTGCTCATGAGTTCCTCGGTGATGACATTCGCGGCAAAGACTTAATTATTATCGATGACATGATTTCTTCCGGAGAAAGTATGCTTGATGTAGCAAAACAATTAAAGGCTCGTGGAGCCGGTCGTGTATTTGTTTGTACAACATTCGGTTTGTTTACGGAAGGTTTTGCAAAATTTGATGAATACTATGAGAAAGGTTATATTGACCGCGTAATTACAACTAACCTTACTTACCTTCCAAAAGAAATCTACGAAAAACCTTATTTCGTAACTGCAGATATGAGTAAATTCCTTGCATTAATCATCGATTCTTTAAATCATGATCTAACAATCGGTTCTGTTTTAAATCCTACAGACAGAATCCATCAGTTACTCGCAAAACATAAATAGGTTTAAAAAATGGTGTAACCTGATTAAAAGGCTACACCATTTTTATATTCTATTTGCGGAAGTGTGAATAACTTGCGCCATTTTCCATTGCAATTCCTCTCGCTTCTGCCAACTCACTTACTGTCACTAACTGGTACCCCCTCTGAATCAGCATTGGAATTAACTGTACTGCCGCTTCAACAGATTGTTTATGAATGTCGTGCATAAGTACAATATCGCCGTCTTTCGCATTTTTCAATACGTTGTTAATCGTACTTTGTACATTTCTTGTTTTCCAATCAAGCGTATCAATGGACCACATAACAATCGGCTGTCCCACTGTCGCTTTTACCGTATCATTTTTCTTTCCATACGGAGGTCTTACTAATGTTGTCGGAAATCCTCCCGTTACTTTCGATACTGCATGGGCGGTTGTGGAAATTTCTTTACGAATTTCGCTCGGTGTAAGTGTTGTCAATGCCGTATGCGTTGTTGAATGATTTGCCAATTCACAACCTATCTCCTGCATTTTCTTTACGGCATTCGGATATTTTTCCACTTTCGGAGCGAGCATAAAGAATGTGGCTCTTGCCCCATTTGCCTTGAGTGCATCTAAAATCTTCTCTGTTTCCGGTCCCGGACCATCATCAAAGGTAAGAGCAATCATCGGTTTGTTTGGGTCTATCGAATTTTCTTCCGAAATTAACTTTCCATCTTTGGCAAATTCACATTTTTTCGTGCCGATTTGTTGTTTTCCCGTAACTGCTTTACCATCTTTATCAAAATAATACTTATCGTCTTTAATCTTCTGCCAGCCTACCGCCATGCTTCCGTCTTCTTTTAAGTAAATCTTTATACCGTCTTTTTTATGCCAACCTGTCTGCATAACACCGCTTTTATTAAAATAATAAATTTGTCCGTCCTTTTCCTGCCAGCCTGTCTGTTTCTTTCCGTCTGTTCCCATATAATAAGTTTTCCCTTTTGAAAAAACAAATTCATCAACTGCATATCGACCGTCATTTTTCTTAAATTTACCTTTTTCCCACTGCCCGTATTTATTCTTCACAGTAACTTTACCGTCTTTCAAATCAATTCTGACTTTCCCAAGCCAGTCCTTTGAAAGAGAATCCTCAATCTTCTCAGACAATTTTATTTTAATCGGAAACTCCCCATCTGTCTTTCCATCCACATTACATGAAATCTGATAATGATTTCCTTTGTTAAAACTGTCCAATAAATCTTGCACCGTATATCCGGTATCGGCATCCAAAACAAGTTTTAAATCTCCGTTTCCAATTGCTTTCGCCGTAATTTCAGGCACTTCCTCCTCCTGCATCATTTCCACCGATTCAGGTCCGAGTGTAATCACTGCCCGCTCACTTTCCTCTGCTGCTGTTGATGTCTTCAACACACCCATAACCACAAAACATAGTACTAAACATGTCACTACTTTCCATATATGGTTATCTCTTCTCAGTTTATCCCTTATCATTCGTATCTCCCCTATACTATTTCAATTTCGCTTTCTATTATAAACTATCCCCCATTCCTATGCAACAAAACAACATTTAAGTTTTCTTTAAAATTGTTAACTTTTTGTAACTATTCAGCCATGCAAAATTGTATACGGCGTTTAGCCCCAACTGAAAATTTCGTGACAACAGACACGGGGAACGCGTAGCAGAGTCGCCATTTTCTTCTCCTCCTGTCAAACGACAATAAAGGCGAAACTCTTATAAGTTTCGCCTTTATACCTGTTTCTCTTAATTTTCTAGTTTTCTGCACCTGGTTTTTCAACCTGACTAATTGCTGCTTTCTGCATTGGAATACGGCAATTTTTATTATTACCAAATTCTACAACAACATCGTCTTCCTGTACGTCAATAATCACTCCATAGAAACCGCTTGTTGTTAAAACAGTATCCCCTACCTCTAATTCCGCCAACATTAATTTAATTCTTTTCTGTTCTTTCTTCTGAGGACGCATAAGTAAAAACCAAAATCCTCCTAAGATTACTGCATAAACAATAATGATACTTAACATTATCTTTTCCTCCTAAATTTTTGCGATATTACCAATATACACAATAATATTCTTTTCATCAAGGCTTTTCCATAAATTTCATAAAAACTTTATATCTATTTACCTGACATACCGTCCAATTTTTGTTTCTTGTATTCTTTATATCTGCCTTGTTCAATCGCTTCTCTGATTTCTTCCATCATTGTATTATAGAAATAAAGATTATGAAGAACACACAGACGCATTCCCAACATTTCTTTCGCTTTTAAAAGGTGTCTGATATAGGCTCTGCTATATTTTCTACAGGCAGGGCATTGACAACCTTCCTCAATCGGTCTGTCATCCAATTCATATTTCGCATTAAATAAATTTAATTTTCCATGATTTGTATATACATGACCGTGTCTTCCGTTTCTGCTCGGATATACACAGTCAAAGAAGTCAACTCCTCTGTCAACCGCTTCCAAAATATTTGCAGGAGTTCCAACTCCCATTAAATAAGTCGGTTTGTTCTCCGGTAAATGCGGAACTGTCACATCAAGAATTCGATACATATCTTCATGTGATTCCCCTACTGCCAGACCTCCTAATGCATACCCGTCCAAATCCAGTTCAGAAATACGCTTTGCGTGTTCAATTCGGATATCCTCATAAATTGCTCCCTGATTAATCCCGAACAGTAACTGCTGTTTATTAATGGTATCCGGCAACTGATTCAAACGATTCATTTCTGCTTTGCAACGTTCAAGCCATCTGGTCGTTCTTGCCACTGAATCTTCAATATATTGTCTGCTTGCGACACTGGAAGGACACTCATCAAATGCCATTGCTATTGTAGACGCTAGATTTGACTGAATTTGCATACTTTCTTCCGGACCCATGAAAATTTTCTTTCCATCAATATGAGATTGGAAGTAGACCCCTTCCTCTTTAATTTTTCTTAAACCAGACAAAGAAAATACTTGAAATCCGCCTGAGTCTGTTAAAATCGGCTTGTCCCACACCATAAATTTGTGAAGTCCACCCAGTTTTTTTACAACTTCATCTCCCGGACGTACATGGAGATGATATGTGTTTGATAATTCTACTTGTGTTTTTATTCCCTGCAAATCTTCCGTAGATACCGCACCTTTAATGGCTGCTGCCGTCCCTACATTCATAAATACAGGTGTTTCTATCGTACCATGTACTGTTTCCAGTCTTCCTCTTTTAGCAAGACCATCTTTCTTAATAATTTTATACATATATTTTTATCCTTTTCTCTTAATAATGACAGATAACCGGAGTTCCTGCTTTTAAATATCCGAATAACTGCTGTGCCTTATCATAAGGCATATTAATGCAACCATGTGAACCATGCGTTAAATATCTGTTTCCGCCAAATGAACTCTGCCATGTGGCATCGTGAAAACCTATTCCACCATTGAACGGCATCCAAAAGTCTACCGGTGTTTCATACTCTCTTTTACCATTTGGTAAAATCTTTCCTTTCAACACCGCTCCTTTTTGCGTATAAGTAACTGTATATGTCCCCTGTGGAGTTGCATTTCCGGCGCTTGGTTTTCCCGTTACAATTGGACTTTCAAGCACCTTTTTTCCATCTTGGAAGAACCACATATTCTGTGTCGTCAAGTCTACTTCTGCATATGTGTTGCCAAAATCATTTCCCTGATGCGATACCGCTCTTCTCTTATATTCCGGCTCACGTTTTACGGATTTTCCTGCCAAAATATCTTCTGTCAGTTTTTTATACTCTGCATCCTGATTAATTTTCCAACCATATATCCCATTTTTCACTTCCACTGTCTTACCTGTTGCCGTAACAAACGAACGTGGTTTTCCTGATGTATCATATTTGCCTGCCAGTTTCTTAATATACGCTCTCACATCTTTTTCTTTGAAACTCACCTGCATATTTTCATTCACGGACAACCATTGTGAAATATTTGCTCTATCTACTTTTTCCGTAAATGGATTGAAATTATAAGTGATTTCGGCATCCAGACATTTGTTCATTGCATCTTTTGCCGAAACAACTTCTTTCGACTCCGAAACGTATTTCGGCTCATAATATGCTTTACTTTTCTTCATATCCAATTCTTCATTTAAACTATCCAAATGCGCTTCAATTACTTTTGTGAGATTTTCCACATTCACTTCATTTCCAAAAATCTCTTTTTGAATCGTGAACTCATCTCCGTTAAATACCGGCATCGCTGAAACGGATTTTATCGGATTCGCATTTTTCACACACTCTAACTGACTGATTTCTGCACTCAGTTTCTGCTTATCATATGTAATACCTATCTCAATTTCCCTAACATCTTTTTTGAAAAGAGATTTTGGCCATAAAAACGGATTTTGAGATTTTAAAACTTTCTGTAATTCTTTTTCCGGTTTATATTTCAGCGCTATTTCTTTCCCCGAAATTTTTTCCGTCTGCCCGTCACTTCTCTTTAGTGTCAGTTCATAATCATTAATCTGCTTTTCAATAAACTTTTCTACATATGCTATATCTTTTCCACCAAATTTATTTCCGTTTATCATTGTTGAAAAATAAAGATGGCTATTAAAATAGAAAGCAAATCCTAAATACACAGCAAGCAAAACACCTACTACAGATGCAGTAATCATCATCCATTTCTTTCCTGCTTTTGATTTTTCTTCTTTTTTCTTTGGATGATAATTTGGGTTTTTCTCATCGTCATCATATAGAAAAACTAATTCTCCCTCATCCTTTTTCTGTTTCTTTTCTTTTTCCTTGCCAAAACCGGATAAATCTTCTGTTTCCAAAGCCTCCAATCCCGCAAGCAGTTCCTTCTGTCTTGTATCTTTTTGAGATGATACATTTTTCTTATCTTTTCTCATATCACTCATTGAATACTTCTCCCTTTTTATCTTTCTTAAGCAAATCAATAGTCAAAGCTAATATTTTTAAAGTATTGCTTTGACTACTTTTCCCATTATAATACGTTACCCCCTAAATGTATATAGAAAACTTCAAAAATTAATAATTGCGTGATATTTGAGCGTATCTTATAATAGTTATGTAATAATTATACAAAGGAGGTACACTATGGCCGGCTCAACATATGGAAATATTTTCAAAATAACTACATGGGGAGAATCGCATGGCAAAGCAATCGGCGTTGTAGTTGACGGCTGTCCTGCCGGACTTTCTCTTACCGAAGAAGATATTCAGCAATTTTTAGACCGACGTAAACCGGGACAAAGCAAATATACAACGAAACGAAATGAAAGTGATACTGTAGAAATTTTATCCGGTGTTTTCAAAGGTAAAACAACAGGAACACCTATTTCTCTTCTTGTCCGCAATGAAGACCACCACTCAAAAGACTACGGAAACATCGCTTCCTGCTATCGTCCGGGGCATGCCGACTATACTTTTGATGCTAAATATGGCTTTCGCGACTACAGGGGAGGTGGACGTTCCTCGGGCAGAGAAACAATAGGGCGTGTTGCCGGCGGCGCTATCGCTTTAAAATTATTAAAGAAATTAGAAATCACTGTTTCCGCTTATACAAAGTCTATCGGACCTTATGAAATTCCTTCCTCTGAATATGATTTTTCAGCAATAAGCGAAAATACTCTCTGTATGCCTAACCTTGCATACGCAGAAAAAGCAGCAGAATTTTTAAATCAGTGTATGTCCGACTGTGATTCTGCCGGTGGCATAATTGAATGTCAGGTGAAAAATCTTCCTGCTGGAATAGGAGAACCTGTTTTTCATAAATTGGACGCCTGTCTTGCACAGGCAATGTTTTCCATAGGTGCAGTAAAAGGATTTGAAATAGGCGATGGGTTCGCTGTCACTTCATCATACGGCAGTGAAAATAACGATAATTTTTACATGAAAAATGAAAAAATATGCAAAAAAACAAACCATGCCGGCGGTGTTTTAGGTGGTATAAGTGATGGAAGCAATCTAATTTTCCGCACTGCCTTCAAACCAACGCCATCCATTGCAAAACCACAGAACACAGTTACATCAACAGGAGAAAATACTGTTCTTTCCATTCACGGACGGCATGACCCTATCATCATTCCTCGCGCAGTTGTCGTAGTGGAGTCCATGACGGCATTAACTTTGATTGACTTACTTCTTATGAATATGTCTTCCCGTCTGGAAAATGTGATTCACTTTTACAACAATTAAAAATACTCTTTAAAAAGTGCTTCGATAAAATCTTCTAATCGAAGTACTTTTTTATTGATTTTTTTACATTTTTCTGTATAATAGAATATGCGTGCTTTGTTAAGAAATACTAAACTTTTTGTTTAGTTAAAGCCAACTATCAACCAAACGGAAAGGAGATTTATGCAAATTGGTCAGAAATTAAAAGAATTACGAATAGCAAAGAATTTAACACAGGAAGAACTTGCCGACCGTGCAGAACTTTCAAAGGGATTTATTTCCCAATTGGAAAGGGATTTAACTTCCCCCTCTATCTCTACTTTAGTCGATATTCTTCAATGTCTTGGAACCAGTTTAAAAGACTTCTTTCAGGAAGAATCTGATGAACAGATTGTGTTTGGTAATGAGGACTATTTTGAAAAAGTAGATACAGAATTAGAAAATACAGTTGAGTGGATTATCCCCAACGCACAAAAAAATATGATGGAACCAATTCGGCTCACACTAAAACCCGGCGGTTCTACCTATCCCGACCTTCCTCATGAAGGTGAGGAATTTGGATATGTACTTCAAGGAAGTATACAAATTCATATCGGGAAAAAAGTTTATCACGCAAAAAAAGGGGAATCTTTCTATTTCACTCCCCACTCAGAACATTATATTAAGGCAAACCGCTCAACCGGTGCAAAACTTATTTGGGTAAGCACACCACCAAATTTTTAATCATCACTACTAAGGAGGCTGTCATGGCAAAAAAATTAATTGATATGATAAATATTTCAAAATCCTATGGGGATAATCTGGTTTTAGATGACTTAAACTTATATATAAATGAAAATAGATTCCTAACTCTATTAGGTCCAAGCGGCTGTGGAAAGACAACACTGCTTCGTATTCTCGGTGGATTTGAAACCACAAACGAAGGCAAGATTATTTTCGAGGGCAATGATATTACGAACCTCGCTCCGAATAAACGTCAGTTAAATACCGTTTTCCAGAAGTACGCCCTCTTTTCACATATGAGCATTGCTGATAACATTGCGTTCGGTCTGAAAATCAAAGGAAAATCAAAAGCATATATTAACGATAAAATCAAGTACGCTTTAAAACTCGTAAATCTGGACGGGTATGAAAATCGTACGCCTGACTCATTGAGCGGCGGCCAGCAGCAGCGTATTGCTATCGCCCGTGCCATCGTAAATGAACCAAAAGTTCTTCTTCTTGATGAACCTCTCGGCGCTTTAGACTTAAAACTTCGTCAGGATATGCAGTACGAATTAATTCGTTTAAAAAATGAATTAGGAATTACTTTCGTCTACGTTACACACGATCAGGAAGAAGCCCTTACTATGTCGGATACCATCGTTGTCATGAATCAAGGCTATATCCAGCAGATAGGTACTCCAGAAGATATTTACAACGAACCGGAAAATGCTTTCGTTGCCGACTTTATCGGCGACAGTAACATTCTTCCCGCTATTATGGTTGAAGATAAACTTGTAAAAATTCTCGGTGTAAATTTTCCTTGTGTAGATACAGGATTTGGCAAAAACAAGCCTGTCGACGCAGTAATACGTCCCGAAGATATTGATCTTGTAAAACCGGAAGACGGCATTATGCAAGGTATTGTCACTCACTTAATTTTCAAAGGCGTTCATTATGAAATGGAAGTAATGGCAAATAACTATAAATGGCTCGTACACAGTACCGATATGTTTGCTGTTGGAACTGAAGTCGGCATCAAAGTA
Source organism: Faecalimonas canis (assembly GCF_054601575.1). Taxonomy (NCBI): domain Bacteria; kingdom Bacillati; phylum Bacillota; class Clostridia; order Lachnospirales; family Lachnospiraceae; genus Faecalimonas; species Faecalimonas canis. Next base: position 120,885 of record NZ_BAAHSI010000021.1, read on the forward strand.
GATCCGTTTGACATTCAGATTATGAAAAAGCCTGAATCTGAAGACGAGGAGGCGGTTATTGTTGAAGAATAAGAAAAAACTATTGGCAGGGCCGTACCTCTTTTGGTCTGCTTCCTTTATCATTATTCCGCTTTTTATGATTTTATACTATGGATTGACAAACAATAAAAACGAATTTACATTGTCAAACATTGCAAAAATCACAACACCCGAAAACTTAAAAGCGCTTGGACTAGCTCTTTTGCTTTCCTTAATCAGTACGCTTATCTGTCTTGTTCTTGCATACCCTCTGGCAATGATACTCGCCTCAAAAAGTATGAATCAGACAAGTTTTGTCGTGCTAATTTTTATTCTGCCAATGTGGATGAATTTCTTGCTTCGTACACTTGCATGGCAGACACTTTTGGAAAAAAACGGTGTTATTAACAGCGTACTGTCCTTTTTCCATTTACCCACACAATCCATTATCAATACGCCGTCCGCCATTATTCTCGGTATGGTATATAACTTCCTTCCGTTTATGGTACTGCCGATTTATAATGTAATTGTGAAAATTGATAAAGATGTTATCTCCGCCGCAAGAGATTTGGGTGCGAATAATATTCAGACTTTTACAAAAATCATTTTGCCACTGACCACACCCGGAATTATAAGTGGAATTACTATGGTGTTTGTTCCCGCTCTTACAACTTTTGTAATTTCCGATTTACTCGGTGGAAGTAAAATTCTTCTTATCGGAAATGTTATCGAGCAGGAATTCAAACAAAGCAGTAACTGGAATGTAGGTTCAGGACTCTCACTTGTTTTAATGATTTTCATTATTGCAAGTATGGCATTGATTGCAAAATACGATAAAGAGGGAGAGGGGACAGCATTTTAATGAAAAAAGCATTACAAAATATTTATTTATCACTCATCATTTTTTTACTATATGCTCCGATTGTTACACTTGCCGTACTTTCTTTTAACAATTCAAAGACACGTGCAAAATGGGGCGGATTTACAGGAAAATGGTATGTTTCCCTTTTCCAAAATGAGCAGATTATGAGTGCTCTCTATACAACTTTAATTATTGCACTTTTATCCGCTTTTATTGCAACAATTATCGGTACTGCTGCCGCTCTCGGTATTCAAAGTATGAAACGCAAACCGAGAACAATTATGATGGGAATTACAAACATCCCTATGTTAAATGCAGATATTGTTACCGGAATTTCTTTGATGCTTCTCTTTATTGCAATGGGAACAGCATTGAAATTTGCAGGCATCCAGTTCTCACTCGGGTTTGCAACAGTTTTAATCGCGCATATCACTTTTAATATACCGTATGTGATTCTAAGTGTTATGCCGAAATTAAAGCAAACTAAGCGAAGTACTTATGAAGCCGCTTTAGATTTAGGTGCATCACCGATTTATGCTTTCTTTAAAGTTGTATTTCCTGATATTTTACCCGGAGTATTTTCAGGATTTTTGTTAGCTTTTACAATGTCATTAGATGATTTCGTAATTACACACTTTACAAAAGGACCCGGAGTAGACACACTTTCCACAAAAATTTACAGTGAAGTCCGTAAAGGAATTAAGCCGGAAATGTATGCCCTCTCCACTCTTCTTTTTGTATCTGTATTAATTTTGTTGATTTTAATTAATATTTCTCCGGCAGAAAAAAAAGGAGATGTAAAAGCAAAAGAAGAAAAAAAATCTACCCGTATTACACATTTTATTCTTCGCCGTATTGTTCCTGTTGTTATGGCGACAGTCGTTATCATAGGTGGAATTTTCTATAGTTCAAAAGAAGATTTAAGCGGAGATAATCAGGTAATCGTTTATAACTGGGGAGAATACCTTGACCCTGAAGTAATTACCATGTTTGAAGAAGAAACAGGAATTAATGTCGTCTACGAAGAATTTGAAACAAATGAAATCATGTATCCAAAAGTCCAGTCGGGTGCTATCGCCTATGATGTTGTCTGCCCTTCTGATTATATGATTCAGCGTATGATTGAAAACGACCTTCTTGCCGAATTAAATTTTGACAATATTCCAAATATCAAAAATATCGGTTCACAATATATGGAGCAGTCAAAGCAGTTTGATACGGAAAATAAATATTCTGTTCCATATTGCTGGGGAACTGTAGGGATCCTTTATAATAAAAAAATGGTGGAGGAACCAATCGATAGTTGGTCTGTATTATGGGATGCCAAATATAAGGATAATATCTTAATGCAGGATAGCGTCCGTGACGCTTTTGCCGTTGCTTTAAAATATCTCGGTCACTCACTGAACTCTACCGATTTAGACGAATTACAGGAGGCAAAAGAATTACTTATCAAACAAAAACCTCTCGTGCAGGCATATGTTATCGACCAAGTTCGAGATAAAATGATTGGAAATGAAGCGGCAATCGGTGTTATTTATTCCGGTGAAGCGATTTACACACAACTTGAAAATCCTGACTTAGAGTATGTGATTCCAAAAGAAGGGTCAAATGTATGGATTGACTCGTGGGTAATTCCAAAAAATGCAAAGCATAAAGAGAACGGCGAAAAGTTTATTAATTTCTTATGTCGTCCTGACATCGCAAAAATGAACTTTGATTATATCACCTATTCCACTCCAAACACAGAAAGTAGAAAACTGATTGAAGAACCTGCAATCCGAAACAGTACTATCGCTTTTCCTGATGCAAAAGAGTTGGAACGTTGTGAAACTTTTAAATTCTTAGGAGATAAAAACGATGCCATTTACAATGAATTATGGCGAGAAATTAAATCACACTAATTCTGATGAGAGGTATTTATGAAACGTATTTTTACTTATACAATATCGGAGGAATTTGAAAACAGCACTCTGCTTTCTTTTTTGAAAGCGGAGTGCTATTCTTCTCCGGTTATCACACATTTAAAGCGAACTGAAAACGGAATATTGTTAAATGGGTGCTGGGCAAGAGTGCGGGATATTCTGCATAAAAATGATATTCTCACAATAACTTTACTGGAAACAGATTCCTCTGATAATATCGTTCCCGTTCCACTTCCTCTTAATATTATTTATGAAGATGAAGACTTAATGGTTATTAACAAACCTGCTGATATGCCCATTCATCCTTCTCAAAACAATTATGAGAACACTCTGGCAAATGCCGTGGCATACTATTTCAGCCAACAGGGCATTCCTTTCGTCTACCGATGCATCAACCGGTTAGACAGAGATACTACAGGATTGCTCATTTTAGCAAAGCATATGTACAGTGCATCACTCTTGTCCGATATGGTAAAAAATCGATTTATTCATCGTGAATATATCGCCATCGCTGACGGAAATGTAAATGACGAAGGTATTATAGACGCCCCTATTGCCCGCGTTAAAGACTCCACAATAGAAAGAGAAGTAAATTTTACGGACGGTGATTTTGCTCGGACACATTACAAATGTCTAAAAAGGAAAAATGGATACTCCCTTGTTTCCTTAAAATTAGAAACAGGGCGTACCCATCAAATCCGTGTTCATATGAAATATATCGGTCATGCTCTTTTAGGGGATTTCTTATATAATCCCGACTATACTTTTATGAAACGACAGGCTCTTCACTCCTACCGCCTGACTTTCACACATCCTATTACAAAAGAGAAACTTACATTTACCGCTCCTCTTCCTCCTGATATGAAAAGGCTGTTTATCTAAACGCGAAAACATCCACCGCCGATAAACTCTCTTAAAAGGGAGTTTTTCGGTACATTTTCCGCATTGATTCCAACAAAGTAATCTAAAAATTTTAATAAACGTTTCGCCTCCATATATTCGGCGCAGTCTTTTTCAATCCCAAATAAAATCGGTTCTGCATACTGTTTTAACACTGCCAATTCATATATTAGAGCAGAATTAAACATCGCATCTGCCTCCTCCTGAAATGGAAAAATATTTTTTTCTTCTCCCCTTCTCACTGAATGCCACATGGCTATGGTATTCTTCGCCGATGTTCCTCTTGTTCTCGCATCTCTTACCATACGTCTTAAAAGTCTGCCGTCCGTAGTCGGTATACGGTTATGCTCATCAATATTCAACTGCGTTAATGCACTGATATAAATTTTAAATTTATTTTCTGATGCAAGTTTATAAGTGAGCGCATCATTTAGACAGTGTATTCCTTCAATAACAAGTATATCCTGTTTACCCATTTTTGTAAGAGGTGTGTTATATTCTCTTTTCCCCGTCTTAAAATTAAATGTAGGTATCTGTACTGCTTTTCCCTCAAGCAGTTCTGTCAATTGGCGATTAAATAATTCTCTGTCAATCGCCTCAATACATTCAAAATCATACTCACCGTTTTCATCTTTCGGTGTAAACTCGCGGTTTACAAAATAGTTATCCACTGCAATCGGGTGCGGTTTTAATCCCATTGCCTGTAACTGAATAGACAAACGATGTGAAAATGTTGTTTTTCCCGATGAGGACGGTCCCGCAATAAGAACAAATTTAACACTCTTTCTCTGTGCTATCTGCATTGCCAATTCCGCAACTTTTCTTTCCTGATAAGCCTCCTGCACAAGTATAACTTCCTGCATTCCCTGTTTCGTAATCTGCTCATTCAAATCCGCAACCGTTTCAATATGCATCATATCTCCCCACTGGGTCGACTCTTTTAAAATCTGAAACAGTTTTTTCTGCGGTTCAAAAGAAGGAACTACTTTAGGTTCTTCCTTTACGGGCATCTGCAATACGAAACCATCATCGTATTGGTATAGGGCAAAATATTTCAGATAAGACGCATCCGGAACCATGTAACCATAATAATAATCTGCCGTCCCTTCCATTTCATATATATTTACCGCTGAAACTCTCCGATACCGAAATAACCTTTCCTTATCATACATCCCCTGCTCTTTAAAAAGAGATATGGCATCATCAATATGAATCGTTTTCTTGATAATTGGTGCTTTTTCCTTCACCATTTCTGTCATGCGTTTTTTTGTCTGACTAAGAAATATATCATTTATTTCAACTTCTCCATCTAGCGTGCAATAATATCCCTTTCCGACTGAATATTGTACCCGTATCTTCTTTACTTTCTCTTGCCCTACTATATCTTCAATGGCTTTTACAAGCAAAAGACACATACTTCTTCTATACGTTTCATTTCCTACCTTTGTATCGGTTGTAATAAATTCCAACTTACAATCTTGTCTGCATTCTTTTAATAGTTCTTGAAGTTTCCCGTCAACAAGTACGAGAACAATGTCATTCTCGTACTGCCCTTGGTATTCCTCCGCTATCTTTTTATATGTTGTTCCTTCCTCATAAAGTTTTATCTCATTTCCTATCTGTATTTTGTACATTTCTCTGCCCATAATACTACCTCTTTTCCATATGATTTAGAAACTGTCTTTGTTTTAATATATCTGAAACGGAAATACAATCCCTGCTTTCTTCACTTCAAGTTCCGGAAACATTTCTCTAAGCGTTTCCGACACATCATTTATAAAAATATGCTCCAGTCCGTAATGTCCGGCATCAATAATCGCAAGATTTCTCTCAACTGCGTCTAGCCCTTCATGATGTCCTATATCTCCGGTAATAAGTACATCCGCTCCCTTGTCTATGGCAACGGAAATCACACTTTTCCCAGACCCTGCACAGATTGCAATCTTTCTGATAACCTTCTCATCCTTGCCAAATACCTGCACGGCATCTAACTGAAACTTCTCTTTAACTAATTCAGCACACTGCTTCAAAGTCATCTCCTGCTCACAATTACCTAATTTACCGATACCTAGTTCTTCCTGCACCAAAGTTCTGTCCAAAACTTCCTGTCCCTGTAATCCCAAAATATCCGCCGATAAATCTGCCATACGCATCACATCATAATTTGTATGCATTGCAAAGTAAGAAATATCATTCTGCAATAGTTTTACTACACGGCGTCCAACAAAGTCCTTATCCGTAATTGTACGAAGCGACGAAAAAATCATCGGATGATGTGTAACAATCATATCCGCCTTTTCCTCTATCGCCTTGTCTAGCACTTCCTCTGTCAAATCAAGGGCAACATATATATTTTTCACTTCCTTTTGCTCCCTGCCGACAAGAAGACCTACATTATCCCACTCAAGTGCTGCATTTTTAGGATATACCTCTTCCAGTTTCTTTATAATCTCCTTACAAAGCATACGTTATTCCTCCTAAAAAATACACAAAGTTTTGTGTAACCTTTGTATTTCTTCCTCAATTTCTTCTATCCTCTTTGCCACCTGACCACCCTCTGTACGCTGTAGTCTTTCAAGAATTTCTTCTTTTATGCGAATTTCTTTTTCTAAAAACATCTTTAATACAGGATTCTTTTGTTCAAGCAACCGTTTACCATAGCATAACTCTTCCTCTGCATATTCTTCCCTATCGCCCTCTGTCACCCGCATCATCGGATAAAACTTACCTTCATCAATAACTATATTTTCTTCAACAATAGAATATCCCTCTTCATTTAGATATTGTCTTACTTTGCTGATTTCTGACTGCGGCTGCAAAATCCACTCTTTTATCTCTTTTTTGTGCGAAGAACCTTCTTCCATAATTTTCATCACAAGACCTCCGCCCATTCCGGCAATAACAACACTTTCTGCTTCACCTGAACATAGTTGTCTAAGTCCGTCAGATAGTCTTGTCTTTATTTTGCCTTCCAGTCTATGAACAGCAATATTTTCTTTCGCTTTCTCAAGAGGACCTTTATTTACATCCATCGCGATTGCGGATGGGTTTTTACCATGCTCCACGAGATAGATAGGTATATAAGCATGGTCTGTACCGACATCCGCAACCCTAAGTCCTTCTGTCACCATATCCGCAACTGCCTGCAATCTCACTGATAATTCCATGATAACTCCTAATCTAAGTAATCTCTCAATTTACGACTTCTGCTAGGGTGACGAAGTTTTCTCAACGCTTTTGCCTCTATCTGACGAATTCTCTCTCTTGTAACGTCAAATTCTTTTCCGACTTCTTCCAAAGTTCTCGCTCTTCCGTCATTCATACCGAAACGAAGACGCAATACTTTCTGTTCTCTGTCCGTTAATGTATTTAAAACTTCTCCCAACTGCTCTTTTAACAATGTGGCTGCTGCAGCCTCCGCAGGTACAGGAACGTTATCATCCTGAATAAAATCTCCCAAATGACTGTCTTCCTCTTCACCAATAGGTGTTTCTAAAGATACAGGTTCCTGAGAAATTTTCAAAATCTCTCTTACTCTTTCTACAGGCATATCCAATTCTTCCGCAATTTCTTCCGGTGACGGTTCTCTTCCCAATTCCTGAAGCAACTGTCTTGATACACGAATTAATTTATTAATTGTTTCAACCATATGCACCGGAATACGAATTGTTCTCGCCTGATCCGCAATCGCTCTTGTAATTGCCTGGCGAATCCACCATGTCGCATATGTGCTGAACTTAAACCCTTTTTCGTAATCAAATTTTTCAACCGCTTTAATAAGCCCCAAGTTTCCTTCCTGAATCAAATCAAGGAAAAGCATTCCTCTTCCTACATAACGCTTGGCAATGCTGACAACAAGACGAAGATTTGCTTCTGCAAGACGTTTTTTCGCCTCTTCATCTCCCTCTGCCATACGTTTCGCCAATTCGATTTCCTCTTCTGCACTTAAAAGAGGTACTTTACCAATTTCCTTTAAATACATACGCACAGGATCTTCGATACTGATTCCATCCGGCACGGATAAGTCAATTTTTTCCACATCCACTTCGTCCTCATCAGTAATGACAACTTCTAAATCATCGTCGTCATCTACATCACCGTTAATACGGAGAACGTCAATGTTCTGTCCTTCTAAATACTCAAAAACCTTCTCCATCTGTTCCGGTTCTAATTCCATATCCGCAAAAATTTCATTGATTTCCTGTATCTCCAAAATGTTTTTCTTCTTTTTGCCAAGCAATAATAATTCCTTTAGTTTTTCTTCAAATTTTACGATATTTTCTTCCATATTGTATCAATCCTCTCATTTGCTTTTATTTTATCCTTAATCAATGGAAATATGCAGTTTCTGCAAGTCCTGTAGTTCCCGCTTTGCGTTCATCAGTTTTTGCAGCCCGACAATATCAGTCGGGTCAAGCATTTTCGTTGCATATTCAATGCTATTGTTTTTTACTCGAATAATTGTTTCCTTTAACGCTTTTTCTTGCTCCTGTTTTGTTGTCAGTTCTTTGATTTTTGTGTGGAACAATGAAGCAACTTCCCTATGTTCTTCTTCATCCGTAAAATGATTCATTATCTTTGCCGGATTTACTTCTCCATTCTCATACTGCTCATACAAAATTTTCGCAACCGTTGCGTAAAGTTCCTCCGTAAAATCTTGCGGGGAAATGTATTTTTGAATTTGTCTGAAGATTTTCTCATCTTCCAAGAGCCATGTCAGCAAAATTTTTTGCGACCTTAAATTTCCATCCTCTCGAATCTTCTCTTTTCCGACTGCCTGTTTCGGTTTAACCGCAGGAGTCGCCAAGCCTGATTGCACCGCCATCTTAGTTACCAGTTTTCTTAAATTATCATATCCGATATGATATGTCTGTGCCACAGCCTCGATATAGTTTTCTCTCTCTATCTCCTCCTCAAAATTGCAGAGTCTTCTCGCAACTTCCCGATGAAACTCCGTTTTCCCTTCAGGCGAGTTCATATCAAAGTTTCTCTCCAGCATTTCCAAGTCAAACATAAATCCGTTTCTTGCCTTTGCTATTCTATCCGCAAAAGCGTCCGCTCCAAAATTTTTAATAAACTCATCCGGATCTTTATAGGGGTCCATTCGGATGACCTTTGCAGTAATTCCCGCATCTTTCAGAATCGGAATTGCCCGAAGTGCCGCCTTCGTTCCCGCCTCATCACTATCGTAAGTGAGATAAACTTCATTTACATACCGCTTCAACAAAGAGGCATGTCCCGCCGTAAGAGCAGTTCCAAGCGATGCTACCGCATTTGTAAAACCAGCCTGATGTAAAGCAATGACGTCCATATACCCTTCGCAAATAAGGAAATACGGCTTTCGTGATGTTCTTGCCCGATTTAATCCATATAAGTTACGGCTTTTATCAAACACAACCGTTTCCGGTGAATTAAGATATTTGGGTTTTGCATCTCCCATAACTCTTCCACCAAAGCCGATTACACGATTATTTACATCCATAATCGGAAACATAACTCTGTTCCAAAACTTATCATATGCTCCCTTTCGCTCATCCACATTAACAATTCCTGCTTTTATAAGGAGTTCATCACTGTAGCCTTTTGTCTTTAAATATCTATATAGGTCATCACTGTATTTGTTTGCATATCCCAGTCCAAACGCCACTATTGTTTCTTCACTCAGCCCTCTTTTTTTCAAATAATCGTAGGCAGTTTTACCGCTCTCCGTCTTTAACTGTGCATAAAAATATTTTGCCGCCAATTTATTTATCTCTAAAATGGTCAGTTTTAAGTCTGCCTTTTCCTTCGCCTCTTTTGAGTATTCCATTTCCGGCAAATCAATTCCTGCCCTCTCGGCAAGAAACTTTAATGCCTCTACAAATGAATAATTCTCATATTCCATAATGAACGTAAATACATTTCCGCCTGCCCCACATCCGAAGCAGTAATACATCTGTTTCTCTCTGCTGACTGAAAATGACGGAGATTTCTCATTATGAAACGGGCAAAGTCCAAAGTAGGAACTTCCCTTTTTCTGAAGTTTTACATATCCGGAAATCACATCTACAATATCATTCCGCATTCTTACTTCTTCTACTAATTCCTCCGAATAATACATGGAATACCTCCCGTATATAAAATTCCTTATGATTTATATTCCCATATTTATATATTCAACAAAAGTTTCCGATTTCCTTTTAACTTTTCCATGATTCCGGAATAAAAAATTCCTGAAACTTTTTTACCGCATATGCGTCTGTCATTCCGGCAATAAAATCACATACATTCTGCTCTTTTGTGCTTATTCCCTCTGCAATTCTCTGCAAATATTTCTCCGGTAATTTATCCATATGGTCAATATAGTATCCGTACAGATTTTTAATCATCTCTACTGCCTTTGTTTCCTCTCTCTTTGCCGCCGGATTAAAATAAACATTTTCAAACATAAATTTTCTCAATCCTGCCGTTGCTTTTTCTATATCTTTTGACATTGTTATGTATGGCTTATCCATACTATTGATAATTACATTATGTATCATCGTATTCAAACGCATTCGGGTTGTTTCTCCCAATATTTCCCGATATTCTTTTGGAATATCTTCCGGCTTTAAAACACCACCACGAATGGCATCATCAATATCATGGTTAATATAGGCTATTTTATCCGAAAGTCTGACAATCTGCCCTTCCAGTGTAGATGGTTTTCCGCTCGTCTTATGATTTAAAATACCATCTCTTACTTCCCACGTCAGATTTAAGCCCTGTCCTTGTTTTTCCAAGCACTCTACAACACGAACACTTTGTTCATTATGCTTAAACCCATGTGGACTGACTTCATTTAACGCACGTTCTCCTGCGTGTCCAAAAGGAGTATGCCCCAAATCATGCCCAAGAGCAATCGCTTCTACTAAGTCTTCATTTAACCGTAACGCCTTTGCAATTGTTCTGGCATTTTGCGAAACTTCCAAAGTATGAGTCAGCCTCGTTCTGTAATGATCACCCTTTGGCTGAAGAAATACCTGTGTTTTCTGTTTTAATCTGCGAAATGCCTTACAATGCAAAATTCTATCCCGATCTCTCTGAAACACAGGACGTACATCACACTGTTCTTCTTCCCTCTCTCTTCCTTTTGACTTACTGCTTAATGTTGCAAAAGGACTCAAATACTCTACTTCTCTTAATTCCAACTGTTCACGAATTGTCATAGCCATCCCTCGACTTCCTGTTGAAATGTTTTTAGTGTCTTATTATATATTATTCTGTGTTTCTCCTTCATTTCCTTTTTTTCGGCAAATTTTTTGACTAACTTTTTATTTTTTGTTGCATATAATATATTATAACGATACATTTAGGAGGTCTTTATGACAGAACGGGAGTGCTATACCACAAAATCCATTGAACTTCATTTATTTTTCGGTCGAATACTTCTCAGACAGATTTATGAACTTTCCTCCACAGCGGACTATAATGTTCTGTCAGTTTTTGAGGAAAAATACAAAGTTCTTCTTTCCAAAACTGCTGATATAGGTAACTGCCTACTCAATGGCACAATCTCTTTGGATGATTCTCAGGAAATAAAATACATAAATCAGGATATACTCTTGCTCCTGCAAAAATTCACCTGCATTCTGGAAAATCTTTCGCTGTCTGTATTAAAATGGGAAACTCATTTTTACTGGCAATGTATTCTCTGTCTGGAAACCCAAAGTAGTTATGCTCTTCCTCGCCACTGGATAAAGCAAATCTATAAATCAGATTTCTTTTAACTTATATACAAAAATAGGAACATATTTCTATGTTCCTATTCTCTTCCTGCAGGAGATGGGACTTGAACCCACACAAGCGCATTGCTTACAAGATCCTTAGTCTTGCTCGTCTGCCAGTTCCGACACTCCTGCATACTTTATATCATTTTCGCTCCGAAAAGTATATTACTATATTTCAATATACTTGTCAACAATTTTTAAAAACTTTTTTAACTTTTTTTAAAAACTATTCAGTCATATTAATTTTTTCCATGACTGAATAGTTTTATTGTTTAATTAGTTTGCTTTTTTAGCTAATTCTGCTAATGTAGCAAATCCTGCTGCATCATTGATAGCCATGTCTGCTAAGATTTTTCTGTTCATCTCTACACCTGCAACTTTTAAGCCATGCATAAATTTGCTGTATGATAAACCGTTCATTCTTGCTGCAGCGTTGATACGAGCAATCCATAACTGTCTCATCTGACGTTTACGCTGTTTTCTACCAGCGTATGCAGATGTTAATGCTCTCATTACTGACTGTTTTGCTACTCTATACTGTTTACTTCTGGCTCCTCTATAACCTTTAGCCAGTTTTAATGTTCTGTTATGTTTCTTCTTAGCGTTCATTCCGCCTTTAATTCTTGCCATTTCTTAGTCCTCCTTCAATCTTATCTAAATCTTATAGATATGGTAATACTTTCTTCATATTCTTTACGTTGCTGGCATCTGTAATAGTTGCCTGTCTAAGATTTCTTTTTCTCTTTGTAGATTTCTTAGTTAAGATATGGCTTTTATAAGCTTTATTTCTTTTTAATTTCCCTGTTGCTGTTTTTTTGAAGCGCTTTGCAGCTGCTCTATTTGTTTTAATTTTTGGCATAATAAACTTCCTCCTTAATGTTTACTGTGGATTTTAATCCGTTTTTATTTTATGTTTAACGCTTTTCCGTTAAAACCATACTCATGCTTCTTCCTTCTAACTTAGGCTGTTTTTCAACAGAAGCAACATCTTTCAGCATCTCTGCAAAATCATCTAAGATATGTTTGCTCGTCTGAACGTGTGCCATTTCTCTTCCTCGAAAACGTAATGTAACTTTTACTTTATTACCTTTTTCGATAAATTTCTTTGCGTTATTGACCTTTGTATTCAAATCATTTGATTCAATATTTGGTGACAGACGTACCTCTTTCACATCAACAGTTTTCTGCTTTTTCTTTGCTTCCTTCTCTTTTCTCGCCATCTCATATCTGTATTTACCGTAATCGATAATTTTACAAACCGGTGGTTTCGCTGTTGGAGCAATTTTAACTAAATCCAAATCTGCTTCCTGTGCGAGTTTCATCGCCTCTCTTGAAGACATAATCCCTAATTGTTCTCCATCTTCTCCTATCAGACGTATCTCTTTATCTCTGATTTGTTCGTTAATCATTAAATCGCTAATTGTCTTGCACCTCCATCATAAATATAAAACCTTTTGAACGCAAAAAAATGAATAGCACAAACTATCCACCTAAAATTTTACATAATACACTTTTCTTTCCTAAAGGAAAATGCTATAATTATGCTCAATATCAAACCATTAGTCACTCGATTGTGCTAAGGTGAGAGTGGATACTCTACTTTATTTTTTGCTTTCCGCTCTTATTAATCTACCATAGTTTCATCGTACTGTCAACAGTTTTTTCTTTTTTATTTTCTTATTGATTTTACACGGCTCTTATGCAATAATCATATACAATTTTAAAGGAAGAGGAGGTTTTATTTATGTCACAACGTAGTAATTTTTCAAGTAAAATCGGATTTGTACTTGCAGCAGCAGGTTCAGCAGTAGGTCTTGGTAACATTTGGCGTTTCCCATACCTCGCTGCTCAATATGGGGGCGGAACTTTTCTGCTGGTATATTTGATTCTTGCCGTCACTTTTGGATTCACTTTAATGATTGCAGAAATCGCAATAGGTCGTAAGACAGGTTTAAGCGCTATCGGTGCTTTTAAGAAACTGGACAGCCGCTTTGGATTTTTAGGTGTACTTGCCGCAATCATTCCAATCATTATCTTTCCATATTATAGTGTTATCGGCGGATGGGTTATTAAGTATTTCGCTGTTTTTGTTTCAGGCAACGGCACAAAGGCGGCAACCGACACTTATTTTAACGAATTTATTTCTTCCACTACAGAACCTATCGGCTGGTTCTTTCTCTTTATTGCCTTTACGGCCATCGTCGTTTTACTGGGCGTACAGAAAGGAATTGAAACAGTAAGTAAGTTTATGATGCCTGTTCTTGTTGTCCTTTCCGTAGGTATCGCATTTTACGGACTGACTGTAGACGGTGCTTTAGACGGACTTGTATATTATCTTAAACCAAGTTTAAAAAACTTTTCTGTTAAAACAATATTGGCTGCCATGGGACAACTTTTTTATTCCATGTCACTTGCCATGGGGATTATGGTAACTTACGGTTCTTATATGAAGAAAGAAAATAATCTTGAATCTTCCGTAAGACAAATTGAAATATTCGATACAGGCATCGCTTTTCTTGCAGGACTTATGATTATTCCGGGTGTATTCGCTTTCTCCGGAGGAACTGCCGAAAGCCTTAATCAAGGACCGGGACTTATGTTTGTAACTCTGCCAAAAGTATTTGACAGTATGCCTATGGGCAATATTATCGGAACACTGTTTTTCCTGCTTGTATTTTTTGCAGCATTAACATCCGCTATTTCTTTAATGGAAACTATTGTATCCATTTTAAGAGATAAATTCCATTGGAAGAGAAAATTCACCTGCGGTGTTGTTACCGTTATTGCTCTTCTTATGGGACTTCCGTCTTCACTCGGATTTGGTATGTGGTCACACATCAAATTTATCGGACTATCCATTTTAGATACATTTGACTTTATCAGCAACAGTATACTGATGCCTATCCTCGCATTCTTCATCTGTATTTTTGTCGGATTTGTAATCAAGCCGAAAACAATCGCAGATGAAGTTAAAGTGGGAAACACAAAATTTAAAGGTGAAAAATTATTCTCTATTATGATTAAGTGGATTGCACCTGTATGCCTTATTGCTATTTTAATCAGTTCTGTTTTAAATGCCTTAGGAATTATTGTATTATAGTATAATTAAGAAAGAATAAATATCCACCCGCCTAGCGGGTGGTCAGACTGTAGACAAAGT